>NZ_JAUTYR010000029.1:0-63679 GCF_041946035.1 Pseudomonas sp. AMR01 | reverse complement strand
TCCGGCGAAGTTTGCTCGCCGGAAAGTGTCCACCATGTCCCCGCACACCCGTCAACCATGTGTCCGGTCCGTACAGGTCCTTCCAAAAGTGACCCGCTGTAAGAGCGGAACCGATCTCAGCCATCACCGCAGCAACGGATATGTACCCAAAACCCAAAGGCACCAGCCCCACACAAATCAACGCAACCAATTAGTCCGCGCCAACTCAATCACCTCATCCCCACGCCCACTCATCACCGCCTTAAGCATATACAGGCTAAACCCCTTGGCCTGTTCCAGCTTGATGGTCGGCGGCATCACCAGTTCCTGAGTCGCCGTCACCACGTCCACCAGCACCGGTCCATCATGGGCCAGCGCCCGGCGCAAGGCCGGCTCCAGGTCCTCAGACTGCTCCACACGAATCCCCAGAATACCCATGGCATTAGACATCGCCGCAAAGTCCGGATTCTTCAGCTCCGTGCCAGTGTCCAGATATCCAGCCGCCTTCATTTCCATCGCCACAAACCCCAATGACGAGTTATCAAACACAATAACTTTCACCGGCAATTTCAACTGCGCCAGCGAGATGAAATCCCCCATCAACATGGCGAAACCACCATCGCCAGACATCGAGATCACCTGCCGCCCAGGGAAGGCCGCTTGAGCACCGATAGCCTGGGGCATGGCGTTGGCCATCGAGCCATGGTTAAACGAGCCGATCAAACGGCGCTTGCCGTTCATCTTCAAATAGCGCGCCGCCCAAACAGTTGGCGAGCCCACGTCAGCAGTAAAAATCGCATCATCATCCGCCAGCTCGCTGAGCAACCGCGCCACGTATTGCGGATGGATCGGGCGATCAGCCTTGGACGGCTGCGCCAGATCATCCAGGCCCTGGCGGGCTTTCTCGTAATGCTTCAACGAGGTTTCGAGAAAGCTGCGATCAGTCTTGCGCGTCAGGCGGGGCAACAGCGCGTCAATGGTCTCGCCGACATCCGCCGCAATGCCCAAATCCAGAGTAGCGCGACGCCCTAGTGCCTGCGGGTTGCGGTCGACCTGGATAATTTTCGCGTCAGTCGGGTAAAACTGGCGATACGGGAAGTCAGTGCCGAGCATGATCAGCGTGTCGCAATCGAGCATGGCGTGGTAACCCGAGCTGAAGCCGATCAGGCCGGTCATGCCCACATCAAACGGGTTGTCCCATTCCACATGCTCTTTGCCGCGCAGCGCGTGCACCACCGGCGCGCCCAACGCGTCAGCCAAAGCCACAACTTGATCGTGGGCACCGGCACAGCCGCTGCCGCACAACAGGGTAACTTTCTCGCTGCTTTGCAAAATGTCGGTGAGCTGTTGCAGGTCTGGTTCGGCCGGCAAGGTGCGCGGCGCGTGCAGGGCGGGCCATGGCTTGAGCTTGTCTTCGACTTCGAGCAGTGACACGTCGCCGGGAATCACCACCACGGCCACGCCACGGTTGAGGATCGCCGAACGCATGGCGCGGTGCAGCACTTGAGGCATCTGCGCGGGGTTGGTCACCAGCTCGATAAAATGGCTGCACTCCTTGAACAGCTCCTGGGGATGGGTTTCCTGAAAGTAATTCAGGCCGATCTCGGAGGAGGGGATTTGCGCTGCAATCGCCAGCACCGGCACGTGGTTGCGATGGCAGTCGAACAGGCCATTGATCAAGTGCAGGTTGCCCGGCCCGCAGCTGCCGGCGCACACGGTCAACTCACCCGTGGCGGCGGCTTCTGCGCCGGCGGCAAAGGCGGCGACTTCTTCGTGGCGCACGTGCATCCACTCGATGCTGTCCATGGTGCGCAGGGCGTCGGTCAGGCCGTTGAGGCTGTCGCCGGTCAGGCCCCAGATGCGCTTGATGCCCGCCTGTTCAAGGGTGGTCGCCAGTTGCTGGGCCAGGTTGATTTTCGCCATGAAGAACTCCGATCGTCAGTGAGGTTAAAAACTGCTGATCACTAGAGGACAGTTTGATCACGGCGAATGCTCACCCTTTAATGTGAAGATTGAGTCATGGCGGCGCGGTATTGACGGGTGCGCCGGGCGATAAACCATTGGTCATGCAGCAGCGCGAACCATGGCGCGACCTTTGGTTGAGGCAGGCGACCATTGCTCAGACGACGCATCTGGTAACGCACCACGGCAAGGATGGCGAGGGCCGCCAGTGGCTTGCGCTGCCAACTGATAGGTTTGAGTTGCGGGTTGAGGTCGCGGCCTTCGCGCCAGTGTTTGATCAGTTGCGGTTCCAGGGTCAGGGCCGTGGCGATACCGGCCATGGCGATGCCACTGTCCAGCACCTGCTGCACGACGGTCAGGCGGCGAATGCCTCCGGTGACCATCAATGGCATTTTGGCGATGGTTGCCAACTCCTTGGCGAACTCCAGAAAGTACGCCTCGCGCGCCAGAGTCCGACCATCCCGCGCTTCGCCCTGCATGGCCGGCGCCTCGTAGCTGCCACCGGACAACTCCAGCAAGTCGATGGGCAGCGGGTTGAGCAACTCGACCACAGCGCGAGCATCGGCGGCGTTGAAGCCGCCGCGCTGGAAGTCGGCCGAGTTGAGCTTCACCGACACGCAAAATGACGGGCTGACGCTGGCGCGCACGGCGTGAATCACGTCCAGCAACAAGCGCGCACGGTTTTCCAGCGAACCACCCCAGCGGTCAGTGCGCCTGTTGCTCAGCGGCGAGAGAAACTGGCTCAACAAATACCCATGCGCCCCGTGGATCTGCACCCCGGTAAAGCCGGCTTTCTCTGCGAGCCGGGCGCTGGTGGCGAAGCGTTTGATCACGTACTGAATCTCGTCTTCGGTCATCGCCTTGGGCTTGGCAAACATCTTCGAGAAGCCGCCGAGGTCCAGCGCAACGGCGGAAGGCGCCAAGGCGGGCTGCCGCAAATTACCCGGTGTCTGGCGCCCAGGATGGCTGAGCTGTACCCAAAAGTGCACACCCTTGGCACGGGCGACATCGGCCCATTCGCGGAAGCTGTCCAGGTGGGTTTCGTCTTCCAGGGCCACGCCGCCCGGGCCGGTCATGGCGTGGCGGTCGATCATCACGTTGCCGGTCAGCAGCAAGCCGGGTTCGCCGTCTGCCCAGGTCTTGTACAGCTGTTTCAATTCATGGGACGGTGCCTGATGTGCGTCGGCCATGTTCTCTTCCATCGCCGCCTTGGCGATGCGGTTGGAGAGTACTTGGCCATTTGGCAGTTGCAAGGCTTCAAAGGGTGACATGGGTTGACTCCTGAGCGGGGGAGGCGTCAGGCTAAGCTTAAAGTTAACTTTAATGTCAAGCGGGGCGTTGCGATGAATATTGGTGAGCTGGCAAAACAGAGCGGGCTGGCGGCGTCGCGTATCCGGTTTTATGAAGCCGAAGGCTTGATCAGCCAGGTCGGGCGCCAGGCCAATGGCTATCGACGCTATTCAGACGAGGCGCTGCAGACCCTGCAATTGATTCAAAGCGCGCAGCAGGCCGGCTTTACTTTGCAGGAACTCAAGGCGCTGATGCCGGCGCCTGGCGAGCACAAGCGCGACGAATTGATCGAGGCGCTGGAACGCAAGGTGCAGCAAATTGAAGGCATGCAGGCGCAGTTGGCCCACAGCAAGGCGCAGTTGCTCAGCGTGATTGAGGCGGTGCGGGCGCACCCGGCTGATGTGCCGTGCTCCATGGGGCAAAAGCAGATGCTGGCATCGATCAACATCAACTCATAAAAGAGCCCTGGCATGCCTGTCAGGTCGTTCGATTAAACAATCAAACGGTGAGCGCCCTACCTGTGGCGAGCGGGCTAGCCCCGCGTTGGGCTGCGCAGCGGCCCCAAAATTCGGTGAGTCAGTGACTCTTCCTAGTCCGATTTTGGGGCCGCTGCGCAGCCCAACGCGGGGCAAGCCCGCTCGCCACAACGGCATAGCCGATTTAGGGCTTAGCGACGACGGAACAGTGGCAGCGGTTCATCCGTTGCAGCCTGGTACGTCACCGAGAAATCCTTGAGGCTTTCCAGCGCTTCATACGGGTCTTTGTCGGCGCGCAAGGCGAAGGCATCGAACCCGCAGCGACGCAGGTAGAACAGCTGGTCGCGCAGTACGTCGCCAATTGCCCGCAGCTCGCCTTTGTAGCCATAGCGGTCACGCAGCAAGCGGGCGTTGGAGTAATTGCGGCCGTCGGTGAAGGCCGGGAAGTTAAGGGCGATGACCTGGAAGTGTTCCACGTCATCACCGATTTCTTCGGCTTCTTCGTCGGCGTCCAGCCACACGCCCAGGCCGCCATCGCGGGCCTTCAGGGCGTGGCCGTGTTCGCGCCACAGGGCCAGGGGCACGATCAAGTCGTCGCAGTTGGAGATGCCATCGAAGCTCGCGTCCTTGGGCAGCAAGTGCCAGGTTTCGTCGAGGACTTCGTTGTTCTTAATGATTCGCTGCATAGACGCGCTCCTTGAACAGGTCGATGCCGATGCGCTGGTAAGTGTCGATGAAACGCTCATCTTCGGTGCGCTGCTCGACGTACACGTCGATCAGTTTGCCGATCACTTCAGGCATGGCTTCCTGGGCGAAGGACGGGCCGAGGATCTTGCCCAGGCTCGCATCGCGGCTGGCACTGCCACCCAGGGACACTTGGTAGAATTCTTCGCCTTTCTTGTCCACGCCCAGGATGCCGATGTGGCCAACATGGTGATGACCGCAGGCGTTCATGCAACCGGAGATGTTCAGGTCCAGCTCGCCGATGTCGAACAGGTAGTCCAGATCGTCGAAGCGGCGCTGGATCGACTCGGCAATCGGGATCGACTTAGCGTTGGCCAGCGAGCAGAAATCGCCGCCCGGGCAGCAGATGATGTCGGTCAACAGGCCGATGTTCGGCGTGGCGAAACCGCCTTCGCGCAGCTCGCCCCACAGGGTGAACAGCTGGCTCTGCTCAACGTCCGCGAGAATGATGTTCTGCTCGTGTGAGGTGCGCAGTTGGCCGAAGCTGTAGCGCTCGGCCAGGTCGGCGACGGCGTCGAGCTGCTTGTCGGTGATATCGCCCGGTGCAACACCGGTAGGTTTCAGCGACAGGGTCACCGCGACATAGCCCGGCTGTTTGTGCGCCAGGGTGTTGCGAGAACGCCAGCGGGCAAAGCCTGGGTGTTGCTGGTCGAGCGCTGCTAATTCGGCATCCTGATTTGCCAGGGCCTTGTACTCAGGGTCGACGAAGTGCTTCGCCACGCGATGTACTTCGGCTTCGGTCAGGGTGGTCTGGCCGCCGCGCAGGTGTTCCATTTCAGCGTCGACTTTCTGGGCAAATACCTCAGGGGTCAGCGCCTTGACCAGGATCTTGATCCGGGCCTTGTACTTGTTGTCACGACGGCCGTAGCGGTTGTAAACCCGCAGGATTGCGTCGAGGTAGCTCAACAGGTCCTGCCACGGCAGAAACTCGTTGATAAACGCGCCGACCACCGGCGTACGGCCAAGGCCGCCGCCGACGAGAACACGGAAGCCCAGCTCGCCCGCCGCGTTGTGCACCGGCTCAAGGCCGATGTCGTGCACTTCGATGGCTGCACGGTCCGAGGTCGAGCCATTGATGGCGATCTTGAACTTGCGTGGCAGGTAGGCGAATTCCGGGTGGAAGGTGGTCCACTGACGGACGATTTCGCACCATGGGCGAGGGTCGATCAACTCGTCGGCGGCAACGCCGGCAAATTGGTCGGTGGTCACGTTGCGCAGGCAGTTACCGCTGGTCTGAATCGCGTGCATTTGCACGGTGGCCAACTCAGCCAGGATATCCGGCACATCTTCCAGCGCCGGCCAGTTGAACTGGACGTTCTGGCGGGTACTGATGTGGGCGTAGCCTTTGTCGAAGTCGCGGGCAATCTTGGCCATCATGCGCGTCTGGCGCGATGTCAGTTGGCCGTACGGGACGGCCACCCGCAGCATCGGCGCAAAGCGCTGAACATACAGGCCATTTTGCAGGCGCAGAGGGCGGAACTCTTCTTCGCTCAGTTCGCCTGCCAGATAGCGTCGGGTCTGATCACGGAACTGCTTGACGCGGTCCTCGATGATGCGCTGATCGTATTCGTCGTATACGTACATATAGGTCCTGTTCTCGGCAAATCTGCGCGCACGGCCGCGCACTCCCAACGGAGCCGGCGCACGATACCAGTTTGCGTTTATGCGCAAAAGTGATGTTTGAGTATATGCAAAGAACCAAATCGACTAATGAGACTGATTATCTTGATATCCACATTTGTCATAGGGGCAAGTGTGAACTTTACTGAGGTCGAGTCTTAATGCAATCACCTATAAAACCGACAAGAGGCGATGCGATGAGCAATTCGACAAAGATCCGTAAACCCGACAGCACTGTGGATGCCTGGGCCATTTTGTTCCTGATAATCCTGGTCGTCGGCACTGCCGTGTTCTGGGTCGGCCACCAGTAAAACATGTGTATTGAGCCTCGATTGACTGTCGCATTGCCATTATCATGGCGGTCAACGTTCAAGGCTTGAACAACCATGTTAAAGGTTCTGATTACGTGTGTGTGGTTGCTGGGATCGACGTACGGGGCAATGGCTCACGCGACCTCGGTGGTGTTTCTCAACCCTGGCATGTCGACCGAAACCTTCTGGGTCAGCTACGCGCAATTCATGCAGGCCGGCGCCAAGGACCTCGGCCTGGATTTGCGCGTGCGCTATTCGGAGCGCGACGTGCAAAACACCCTGGCTCAGGCCCGCGAAGCGCTGCAAGGCGCCGATCGCCCGGATTATCTGGTGCTGGTGAACGAGCAGTATGTCGCGCCGCAGATCCTGCGTATGGCCGAGGGCAGCGGGGTCAAGTTGCTGATGGTGAATAACGCGCTGACCCCTGACCAAATGCAGATGCTTGATGCGCGCCATGATGCCAAATGGATGGGCAGCCTGGTTCCCGATGACGAGCAGGCTGGCTACCTGATGCTCACCGACTTGGTGCGTCAGCATGGCCCGGTTGCTCCCGGCGAATCCCTCGACTTGCTGGCATTCTCCGGCTTCAAAAACACCCCGGCTGCGCAACTGCGTGAACAAGGCTTGCGCCGTGCGTTGGCCGAGCACCCCGAGGTGCGCCTGCGCCAGTTGGTCTACGGCGAATGGAGCCGGCCGCGCGCCTTTGAGCAGGCCCTGCAACTGTTCAAGCGCTACCCGCAAACGGCGCTGGTGTGGTCGGCCAATGATGAAATGGCGATGGGTGCGATGCAGGCGTTGCAGAACAGCGGGCGAGTGCCGGGAAAGGACGTCTTGTTCAGTGCGGTCAACAGCTCGCCGCAGATCTTGAAAGCGCGGCTGGAGGGGCGGCTGGCGACGTTGGTCGCCGGGCATTTCACCTTGGGCGGGTGGGCGATGGTGCTGATCAATGATGATGCCAAGGGCGTGGATATCGGCGCTCACGGTGGGCGTGACCGTCAGGAAGCGTTGTTCCAGTTGATCGACGCCAGGCAGGCCCGCCGGTTGTTGGGGCCGATGCCGACGGTGGATTTCCGAGCGCTGTCGGCGGTGGGCAAGCCTGCGTCCTACCGCTATCCGTTTAGCCTGCAACTGCTGCTGCGGTAGCTAAACGCCGGCCAGCAACAACACAAGCTTGACGATGCCGAACAGGGCCAGCGCAAACACTGCGGTGAACAGAATACCCAACACTACAAAATGGCTGGGCTTGCCATGGGAGAAGTCGCGGGCGCGATTTTTCCCGCTCTGCACGCCAAACGCCGCCGCCATCACACTGTGCAGCATTTGCCAGAAGGTCGGCGGCTTGTTGTCGAGTGGATCGTCCATAACACCCTCGTCAGGCAGACTGTTCTTCAGAGCATAGACGCCCTGTACCTATGCACCACCGGCCAAGGGGCGGAGGGTGGTGTGCTGTCACTTCATTTAACAGGAGTGACAACATGCCCGATTTACCGCCCCGTCCCGACGCTGGCAAGCCGCCCGCGGCGACCCTGAGCATTCATGGCGATTTTCTCGAAAAGGCCGTGCCCCAATGGTTGGTCGACGCGACACCGGCCCGTCGGTTGGCGCTTAAAGAAGCCGAACCAGTCCTGCCGGCATGGTACGCAAACGCTTCGCCCCAGCAACGCAAAACCTACGACGCAAGCCTCAAGGCCAGTGTGACGGCCCAGGTCCAACTGGACACCACCATGAAGACGTTCCTGGACGTCGATGCGTTCGCGCGACCGCTACTGCTCAAGGCCTTGAACGACCAGTATCACGTGCAAGTCGATGTCGACAAGACGTTGCTCTGCCTGCGGCGCCCGCTGGCGGTCAGTGCGCTGCAAGTGGAGATATCGTCGTTCGAGTTTCTGAAGCTGCCGATGTTGCAAGCGGCCTTGCATAACTTCGAGGCCTGGGAGTGCAAGCCGGGTGCTTACCACAAGACCTCGGGTTATGTGCTGGAAACCGCCACTGCCGGCACCTACACGCCAACGACCGTCAACCTGACGGTCAGCCAGTTTATGTCGTTGTGCCGAAGCCTCGACATCGGCGCGCAGTACCAGACCTACCTGAACTCATTCTTTGAACCGGTGGACACGAGCCCTGAACCGGCCCTTCGCCAACACTTTATTGCCAGCCAAAAGGCGACCATGAAGGCCGCCGCCGACTACGCCGTATTGGCCGGGGATATTGAACCTGCGGATCACGCGATGATTCTTTCGGTGATCGGCGGCAACGTTTATCCCATGCTCGGTGGCAAACGGGTCTGGCCGTTCGACATGAGCCTGATGAAAAAAAGACTGGTGGGTTGTGTCTATTTTGTGATCGGTGACAGGTACAGCGACGAGTTGATCCTGTATATCCCTCACGATCCGGCTCACCCACTCAAGCGCTATACACGGCAACAAATGTGCGACGAGCTTAAGCGTCTGTTCACCGCTCGCGATGGGATGGCGGCTGGCGACCCCGCACCGACGGCCTACCAAAGGTTTTTCAGCCAGTTCCTGCCTTATGACCAGCAACCCTACTATTTCAGCCAGTTCACCCAAAGGTCTGCTGATTCTCCGAGCAATCCGTTGGCCTCGCCGTGGCGAACGTTCGTGGAAACCTTCCTCGGTCTCTCCGTGTTCACCCAAATCAAAGAACTGCCGCCTGAAAAAAACCTGAAGCTGGAGCCGGTAGACGACCCTTATCTTGCGCCCGGTAACCTGATGCCCTTTCGCGGTAAAGGTATCTTTTCCGGCCTTCTTGACCTGTGGCCCTTCCTCTACGAAAAACACCGCGACAAGGTGCTGGCCGATGCCCGTGCCCATGCCGTGCCCACCGCTGAAGTCGACACCAAGGCGCGGGAGGCCAAACTGGCGCACGTGCTGGAACTGGGCATGCTGGCGTTTAACCTGGTCTCTATGTTCGTGCCGGTACTGGGCGAAGTAATGTTGGGGTTGATGGTTGAGCAATTGCTGGCCGAAACCCTGGAAGGCGCGGCTGAATGGGCCGAAGGCGATAAACGTGCGGCCAAGGCGCATTTGGTGGACGTGGCAGAGAACCTGGCACAGATCGCTGTGATGGCCGGAGTAGGCGCGCTGGCCAGCAGGTTCAGAGCGGTCAAGCCGGAGCCGGTGCTCGAAGGCCTCAGCCCCGTTACCCTGCCCAACGGCGAAACCCGCCTGTGGAAGGCGGATCTGAAGGGTTATGAAAGTACCGTCACGCTGGATGCGAGTCCAGGCGCCAATGCCCTGGGTCAACACACACTCGATGGCAAGACCTACATCCGCCAGGGCCAGGCGGTCTACGAGACGTTCTACGATGACTCGATCAACACGTGGAGGATCAAGCATCCGACGGATGCCGAAGCCTACCAACCTGTTCTAGGCAGCAACGGGCGTGGCGCATGGCGCCATACCTTGGAACGCCCTCTGGAGTGGGACCGCCTTACCCTGTTGCGGCGAATGGGTCACGACACCGAGGCGTTTTCCGATGCCGAGTTGATCAACGTGGCGGATGTCAGCGGCGTCAGCGACAACGCCCTGCGCAAAATGCACGTGGACCATGCAGCGCCGCCCCCTGAGCTGCTGGATGCGATGCGCCTGTTCAAGGCCGACGCGGGCGTCGAGCAGGTGATTGCCCAGTTGCAAGGCACCCAACCGATCACTGAGCGGTATTTATACGTGCTGCCCCTGGTGACCGAGATGCCACGCTGGCCAAACACGCGGGTGCTGGAGGTATTCAAGGGGCCTGGATTGTCGGGGGAGTCAGTCAAATACGGCGCAGGGCGCTTGCCGCGTGGTGCCGTCGCCAAGGCCGCCATCAAGGTGAGCCGGGCCGATGTCTTGGGCGGGCAACTGCCTGCGGTGATTCTGGCGGCATTGGACGATTCAGAGGTTACACGCCTGCTGGGCGGCGAGGGCGCGCGCTTGAAGCACTTGAGGCCGCAGGAGTTTGCCAAGCAAATCGCCGAGTATGCCCAGACCCGCAAACCCGCCATTTTCGACAGCATTTACGCGGGTACCGAACCAGACAATACCCAGATCAAGCTTCTACAACGTACCTGCCCTGGGCTTAGCGAAGCCGCGGCCCAGGAAACACTGGCCAACGCTTCGCTGGATGACCTCAAGCGTTTGGAGGCGACTCGTCGGGTGCCTCTGCCGATGCTGGAGGAGGCCCGTTGGTATGCACGCCAGGGTCGACAGACCCGTGCGTATGCGGGCTTGCGCAGCGATACCATGGCCTCGGCGGACAGTCGACGGCTGGCGCTGCATACCCTGGAAAAACTACCCGGTTGGCCGGACACCCTGCGTCTGGAAGTTCGCCAGGGCAGTGCCAGCGGCACGCTGCTGGACAGCATTGGCCCAGACACGGCACGGCATAAGAAATACCTGGTGAAAAAAGGCCCGCGCTTCCAGGCGTTCAATGAACGCGGGGAGGAACTCAACAGCTTGCCCAAAGAGGGCGATAACTTTTATGCCTCGCTGATGCATGCCCTGCCCGATGAAGCACGGCAGGCGCTGGGTGTGCCGCAGGTCAGTCAGAGCGCTCAACTGCAAGCCAGAATCATCGCGTTTGCCGAGCTTAATCGCAGTCAAACCCCACAGCTGCTGGAGCCGCAGCGCAAAGGGTTCAAGCCGCCGGTGCGGGTCAACGGCAAGCTGGTGGGTTATTACGCCAGTGGTCGCGGTGAAGGCCTGAACCCGAGCCTGAGTACGCGTGCCCGTGATGTCTATCCCGAAATGTCCGACAGTGAGGCCGACGGGTTTATCCTCCAATTACGTCGCACGTACCCTACTGATAGAGCCATCTTCAACCACTTGCACAACCTGAGCCGTGAATACCAGGCACTGGAGTCGACGCTCGATGAATGGGTGAGACAACCCGCTGGTGCGCAGCCCGATCCCTTCAGCAGGCAATCAACCAGCAGACGGCAAGCCGCGACGGCGCTCAAGCAGGCATGGCGGCGTGCCCCCTTGGCTGGGCGAATATCTGCAGCCGCAAGTCTCAGGCTCGTGCTAGGGGACACGCTGCCAGCGCTGACGGCCGATTTTTCTCATATACGCGAATTGTCCATCAGCGGGCGCGGCATGAATGACGCCAATGCCGATGCATTTCTGCAACGCTTCCCCGAGGTTGAGAAACTGACGATAGAGCAGGTAAACCCGCTGGAATCCTTGGCGGGAATCAACCGTCGCTGTCTTACCACCTTGCCGCAGTCGGTGAAGGCGATGCGGGCGCTCAAACAGTTGAAGTTCCATCTTGATGAATACGCGGCGGTCGCAGATTTCAGTACAAACCTGCGCGAATTGACAGCCCTTGAGGAATTGCACATCGACTACACCGGGCGCGATCATTCGGACATGCGCATGCTGGATTTTTCCGCGCTGGTGAACCTTAAAAAACTCAAGGTTGAAGCACACACAGTGCTGTGGGAATGGCCGTCCAGCGTTGAACAGCTGCCCGTGCTGGAGCGTCTTGACCTTGCGAGTACCAACATCAGCGCGCTCCCCGAGCGCCTCTACGTCGGCCATGAGAAGTTGCTGTCCGGTTTATCGCTGAACTGGTCGAGATTTTCCCGCGACGCGTTCAAGCCCGTGTATGCGTTCGCGAGCCTTTCATCGGCATCGGCAGGCCATTTGATCGACCTGGATCTGATGGTGCGTGACTATGCCAAGGGCGAACTGCAGTCACTGTATAACCATCACCCGATTGCGCAGGTGCTGCATGAAAGGATCCTCACGGATTTCCCTACCCCGCAAGCGCGCTTCGCGGCGATCGACGCGCTCAGCGCAGAACACGCGGCACTTTTCGACAGGTTCTACGAACCCGCGCTCCCCAACTTCAGGTTCAGGCTCCTGCGGTCCACCTGGCACACCACCGAAAGGTCGAGCGTTATCCATGCGCTGAAAGCCAGTTGGGGCCGTGCTGCGGCCAAACGCTATGGCGTGGACCTGGATGCGTCGGTGCTGCAACTGCCGTCGCCGGAATCCAAAGGGTTTGTGGCGCGTCTTCCGGATAACCGGGTCAAGCTTCCCGAGCTGCCGGCCGGGTCTTTTTCCCACGTAAAAACGCTGCGCATGAACTGGGCAGGCGAAACCCTTGAGCAGACTCGCGGGTTCCTGCGTGCCTTCTCTGATGTGCGATCCCTTGAACTCAACGAGGTGAGCTTGACCGAGTGGCCTGTTCACGCTGCCGATTTTCCGGCCTTGACGTCGCTCAACCTGTCCCGCAACCGCCTGGTCGTTACCCCTCAGGTTCAGGCGCAACTTAACGGCTTGAGCAACCTTGAACGGTTGGACCTGAGCGATAACCCGCTGGGCGTGGTGGATGTGAGCGCGCTCACTTGCCTTGAAGCGCTGAACCTGAAAGCGACCAACCTGACGGCCTGGCCAGCGGGCGCTGAGCATTTGCCGCAACTGGAATGGGTCGACATCCGGGACAACAATTTGCTGACGATACCGGCGCAGGTGCTGAGCAACGATGAGGCGCTGATGAAGGTCAACACGCTCGGCAACCCGTGGCTGAGGGGTGATGTAGATATACGAGCGGCACGCAAGCGGGTCGAGGCTGCCAAAGGGTTGCCGGAAGGCACACTGCAGCGGTTTGAGCAGGAGCCCGTCCCCGCCACGTTTCCACCACTGGATACCGCTCGTTCGCTTGCGCGCACGCTGTTACCGCTGCCCGAGCCCCTCGTTGAACTGCAAGGGCCGGCAGGCTTTGTCAAACGCTTGCAGCGCTTGAACCCGGCGGTCACTGATGAACAGGCGCTGCAACGGATTGAACAACTGCGCAGCGGTGGAATGAGCGATGCCCAAATCAATACGCAGTTGAGCGCGTGGCACCAGGATTTCGAGACGCTTACGCGCCAGCTCAACGGTTGGCTCTATACCCGCGAGCCGCAAGGCCCGGGCGTGCATGCTTCGGCTGCCACGCGCAGGACCGTCGCCGCCAATATTCGCGAATGCTGGCAAGGCGGGCTGTTGCCCAAGGCGCGTCAGGAGCTGAATCTGCAAGGCCTGCAAACCGGCGATTTGCCTGGGCTGAACGTGCAATTCCCGAGGGTGCAAACCCTGGATCTGAGCGGTGCGCGCATTTCCGTTCAAGGCTCCAATGCCTTTCTTGAGTGTTTTTCCCAACTGCGCAACCTGGTGCTGAGCGGCAACGGCCTGACCGGCGTTCCCGACGCAGTCCTGCGCATGCCCCAGCTTGAGCGGCTGGAGCTGGCCAGCAACCAGCTCTCCGACACCCAGGCGCTGTATCAACACCCAAAAGTCGCGGGGCTGGTCTGGCTGGATGTGAGTCACAACAACCTGAGTCAATTCGTCGGCACTGGCTTCAACCAACTGCAAACCCTGAACTTGAGCTACAACAGGATCGCGTTTTGGCCCGAAGGCGTATTGGAGGCCCCAAACCTGCGCACCCTGGACCTCAGCGGCAACGAGCTGACCGATTTTCCGGACCGCTTGCTCGATGGAACCCATGAGGAACTGGTGGCGGGCATCGACCTTTCGGAAAACGCCGACCTGACGCTTCATAGCTTCGAGCAGATGAGTCGCTACAGCCCGAATGGGACCACAGCGCCGTTGATGGGGTTTTCGCAGAGTGAGATTCGTCAAAGGATTGCCGCGTTTGAAGAGGCCGAAGCGGGCAGTGAAGCCACTTCCCGGGAGGATTCAAGCGATGAATCCGCCAGCGATTCTGAGACTGATGTGGACGAAGCCTACGAACCCCTTGAACTCATTATTGATCCTGATGGGGACGCGGGAGAGGCGGCGTTGGCCCCTTGGCTGATGAATACGCCGGCTGCGCTGCAGGCGGTCAGGCGCCTGGAGTGGGGGCAGTTGGCGCAGGAGCCAGGTCATGAAGCATTTTTTCACCTGCTGGCGCGACTGCAAGATACGGCTGAATTCAGGTTTACCCGTGCCGATCTCACCCGGCGGGTCTGGGAGGTGATTGAGTCCGCCGCCTACCGTGCAGAACAGCGCGAGGTGTTATTCGCCGCCGCGCAAACCCATAACACCTGCATCGACGGCCGCACGCTGACCTTCAGCAATATGGAGGTGCTGGTTTACGAAGAGCGCGAGCTGCTGGGTGTACCGGCCGATGATTTACGCCAGCGAGGTCAGCGTTTGTTGAACTTGTCCCGGGGCCTGTTCCGCCTGGACCGGGTCGACACGTTGTCGGAAATCCATGGCAGTCGCGCCGTGGACAGCGCCGAGCGGCGGCTGCAGTACCGCATCGGCATGCGCAACGTCTGGCCCGATGGGCTGGAGCTGCCGGGGCAGCCTTCGTATATGACCTATGCCCGGCCGATCGAGGGGCAACGGTTGATCGAGGCGCGCGACAGCGTACTTGCCGCGGAGGCCAGTGATGCGTTCTATGAAAGCCTGATTTCCCGCGATTACTGGATCAACTATCTGAAAGGGCAGTATCCCGAAGTGTTCGAGGCATTGGAGACGAATGCGCTGAGCAGACAAGAGGCGCTGGAGGACGAACACAGCGATCGGGTAGCGGGCACTGCGAGTCAGGAGCGATACGAGGTGGCGCTTAACCTGTTGGAGGTCGAGTTGGGCAGTACGCGGGCGCAAAGGCTGATGGGGCTGTCGCGCCAGGAGGCACTCATCTTGACTCCCGAGACTCAGGCAGGGCCGCCGGCATCGCCGCAGCCTGGCCCGTCAACCCGCCAATAGCCGGACGCCCCGCAGCCCGGCGCTGTCAGGCGCCGAGATGAGGGGTGGCAGAGAGCGACGGCTCAGTTGTCATAACCCAGGTTCGGCGCCAACCAGCGCTCGGTGATGCTCAGGTCCTGGCCCTTGCGCGAGGTATAGCTTTGCACCTGGTCCTTGTCGACCTTGCCCACGGCAAAGTATTGCGCCTGCGGGTGGGCAAAGTACCAGCCACTGACCGCCGCCGCCGGGAACATCGCGTAATGCTCGGTGAGGAACACGCCGCTGCGCCCGGCTTGCATTTCGCGGGCCTCTGGGTCCAGCAGTTGGAACAACTGGGCTTTTTCAGTGTGGTCCGGGCACGCCGGGTAGCCAGGGGCAGGGCGGATGCCGCTGTATTGCTCCTTGATGAGGGCCTCGTTGTCCAGCTGTTCGTCCTTGGCGTAGCCCCAGTGTTCTTTACGCACTTGCTGGTGCAGCCATTCGGCGCAGGCTTCGGCCAGGCGGTCGGCGAGGGCCTTGACCATGATCGAGTTGTAATCGTCGCCGGCGTCCTGATATGCCTTGGCGACTTCCTCGGCACCGATGCCGGCGGTGGTGATGAAACCACCGATGTAGTCGGTCACGCCGCTGTCCTTGGGCGCGACAAAGTCGGCCAGGGAGAAGTTTGGCTTGCCATCGGTCTTGATGATCTGCTGGCGCAGGTGATGCAGTTTGGCGATCGGTTGGCCGTCGTCACCGTAAACTTCCAGGTCATCGTCCTGCACCTGGTTGGTCGGCCAGAAGCCGAACACCGCGCGGGCGCTGATGAGTTTTTCGTCGATCAGTTTCTTGAGCATTTCCTGGGCGTCGGCGTAAAGCGCGGTGGCGGCTTCACCTACAACCTCGTCAGTCAGGATGCGTGGGAATTTGCCTGCCAGGTCCCAGGAAATAAAGAACGGCGTCCAGTCGATGTAGTCGGCCAGGACGTTGAGGTCGATATTGTTTAGCACCCTGGCGCCGGTAAAGGTCGGCGTCACCGGGGTGTAAGTGCTCCAGTCGAACTGCGGCTTCTTGGCAATCGCCGCCGGATAGCTCAGGCGTTCGGTGCGGGCGCTGCGGTTCGAGGTGCGCTCACGCACGTCGATGTACTCCAGGCGAGTCTTCTCGACAAAGCCGGCCTTCAATTCCTTGGACAGCAACTGCGTGGCCACGCCGACCGCCCGCGAGGCGTCGGTCACGTAGATCACCGCATCGTTGCTGTACTTGGGTTCGATCTTCACCGCCGTGTGCGCTTTGGAGGTGGTCGCGCCGCCGATCATCAGCGGCAAATGGAAGTTCTGGCGCTGCATCTCGCGGGCCACGTGCACCATTTCGTCGAGGGACGGCGTGATCAGGCCAGACAGCCCGATGATGTCGCACTTCTGCTCCCTGGCCACTTGCAGGATCTTCTCTGCCTGCACCATCACGCCGAGGTCGACGATGTCATAGCCGTTGCAACCGAGCACCACGCCGACAATGTTCTTGCCAATGTCGTGTACGTCGCCTTTCACCGTGGCCATCAGGATCTTGCCCTTGGCTTCCGGCTTGTCGCCTTTTTCCAGCTCGATGAACGGGATCAAGTGGGCCACGGCTTGCTTCATCACGCGCGCGGATTTCACCACCTGGGGCAGGAACATTTTACCGGCGCCGAACAGGTCGCCGACGATGTTCATGCCGGACATCAGCGGGCCTTCGATCACCTCGATCGGGCGCGCGAAGGATTGGCGCGACAGCTCGGTGTCTTCGACGATGTGCGTGGTGATGCCCTTGACCAGGGCATGCTCCAGGCGCTTGTTCACTTCCCAGCCGCGCCACTCTTCGGTCTCGGCTTCCTTGACGCTGCCGTCGCCCTTGTACTTGTCGGCGATGGCGAGGAGGGCGTCGGTGCCTTCCGGGGTGCGGTTGAGCACCACATCTTCCACGGCGTCGCGCAGCTCGGCGGGAATCTGGTCGTAAATTTCCAGCTGGCCGGCGTTGACGATGCCCATGGTCAAGCCGTTGCGGATCGCATACAGCAGGAACACCGAGTGAATCGCCTCACGCACCGGGTTATTGCCGCGGAACGAGAACGACACGTTGGACACGCCGCCGGAGGTCAGCGCGTACGGCAGTTCGTCGCGGATGTAGGCGCAGGCGTTGATGAAGTCGACGGCATAGTTGTTGTGCTCTTCGATACCGGTGGCGACCGCGAAGATGTTCGGGTCGAAGATGATGTCTTCCGGCGGGAAGCCGACGTCATTGACCAGGATGTCGTAGGAGCGTTTGCAGATTTCTTTCTTGCGCGCTTCGGTGTCGGCCTGGCCGGCTTCGTCGAACGCCATCACCACCACCGCCGCGCCGTAGCGCTTGCACAGTTTGGCGTGGTGAATGAACTGCTCCACGCCTTCCTTCATGCTGATGGAGTTGACGATGCCCTTGCCCTGGATGCATTTGAGGCCGGCCTCGATCACTTCCCACTTGGAGGAGTCGATCATGATCGGCACACGGGAGATGTCCGGCTCGCCGGCAATCAGATTGAGGAAGGTCACCATGGCCTTCTTCGAATCGAGCATCCCTTCGTCCATGTTGATGTCGATCACCTGGGCGCCGGCTTCCACCTGCTGCAGGGCGACTTCCAGGGCTTCGGTGTAGTTGTCTTCTCGGATCAGCCGGGCGAACTTGGCGGAACCGGTGATGTTGGTGCGTTCGCCGACGTTGACGAACAGCGAGCTGCGATCAATCGTGAACGGCTCCAGACCCGACAGGCGGCACGCCTTGGGAATGTCCGGGATCGCGCGCGGCGCATAACCGGCTACGGCCTTGGCGATGGCTTCAATGTGGCCCGGCGTGGTGCCGCAGCAGCCGCCGACAATGTTCAGGAAGCCGCTTTGGGCGAATTCTTCGATGACCTTGGCAGTTTCCGACGGCAGTTCGTCGTACTCACCGAATTCATTGGGCAAACCGGCGTTCGGGTGCGCAGAAACGTGGGTGTTGGCCTTGTTCGACAGTTCTTCCAGGTACGGGCGCAGCTCGCTGGCTCCCAAGGCGCAGTTCAGGCCCACGGAAATCGGCTTGGCATGGCTAACCGAGTTCCAGAACGCTTCGGTGGTCTGGCCCGACAAGGTGCGGCCGGAGGCGTCGGTGATAGTGCCGGAGATCATGATCGGCAGTTCGAAGCCCAGCGCTTCATACACACCTTGCACGGCAAAGATCGCGGCCTTGGCGTTGAGGGTGTCGAAGATGGTTTCGATCAGGATCAGGTCGGCGCCGCCCTCGATCAGGCCTTTGGTGGCTTCGGTGTAGTTTTCCACCAGCTCGTCAAAGGTCACGTTGCGGTAGCCGGGGTTGTTCACGTCCGGCGACAGCGAGCAGGTGCGGCTGGTCGGGCCGAGCACACCGGCGACGAAACGCGGCTTGGCCGGGTTTTCCAGTGTCTTGGCGTCCGCAACCTTGCGTGCGAGGCGTGCGCCTTCGACGTTTAATTCGTAGGCCAGTTCTTCCATGCCGTAATCGGCCATGGACACACGGGTGGCGTTGAAGGTGTTGGTTTCGAGGATGTCGGCGCCGGCATCCAGGTAGGCTTTTTCGATGCCGCCGATCACGTCAGGGCGGGTGATCACCAGCAGGTCGTTATTGCCCTTGACGTCGCTGGGCCAGTCGGCAAAGCGTTTGCCACGGTAGTCCTGTTCTTCCAGCTTGTAGCTTTGGATCATCGTGCCCATACCGCCGTCGAGGATCAGGATGCGTTCCTTGAGGGCTTGATGAAGGGCGTGCAGACGAGCGCTACGATCGGACATGGGACTACTCTGGTCAGGCATTTCGGAGGGTGTGAATCATAGCAAACCTGTGCCAAATTAGAGCATGTACAGGTTTTGCATGAATATCGCTCATGTTGTTGTGGCGGCTTGCCGTGACAAGCGCAACAACTGTTGGGCACAGACCTTTCGGCTGGGCCGGCATTTGGGGCTCTCGCCAAAGTGACCCGCTGAAAGAGCCGAACCGATATCAGGCCTAACGCACCAACGGATAAGCATCCAAAAATAACCCGACAAAAACACTAGGACTTTGTACCTGCGCAACAATTTGGCGTAAACTCCCGCCAAGCCTGTGAGGAGTTTCCATGACTGCCATAACCATTACCGACGCCGCCCACGATTACCTGGCTGACCTGCTGTCCAAGCAGAACACCCCGGGTATCGGCATCCGCGTCTTTATCACCCAGCCCGGCACCCAGTACGCAGAAACCTGTATTGCCTACTGCAAACCCGGCGAAGAAAAACCTGAAGACACCGCCCTGGGGCTGAAAAGCTTCACCGCGTACATCGACAACTTCAGTGAAGCCTTCCTTGACGACGCCGTAGTCGATTACGCCACCGATCGCATGGGCGGCCAGCTGACCATCAAGGCCCCCAACGCCAAGGTGCCGAACGTCAACGCTGACAGCCCGGTCAACGAGCGCATCAATTACTACCTGCAAACCGAGATCAACCCGGGGCTGGCCAGCCACGGCGGTCAGGTCAGCTTGATCGACGTCGTGGATGACGGCATCGCCGTGCTCAAGTTTGGCGGCGGCTGCCAGGGCTGTGGCCAGGCGGACGTGACCTTGCGTGAAGGCATCGAGCGCACCCTGCTCGAGCGCATCCCGGAGCTCAAGGGCGTACGCGACGTGACTGACCACACGCAGAAAGAAAACGCCTACTACTGAGTAAGGTGTTCACTGCGAACATAAAAAACGGCGCCCCGTGAGCGCCGTTTTTTATGCCTGAAATTCAATACCTTACACAATCTATCTAACAAAACAGCTCAACTGTGGGAGCTGGCTTGCCTTCGATAGCGTTTTACCCATGATTGAATTATGGACTGATACACCGCCATCGCGGGCAAGCCCGCTCCCACAGGTTTTTGCATTCATGCCATTGCTTATTCAGGGGCGATAAAGGTGAGCGTGGCCTGCGCGGTACAGCGAGGACTCGCTGAAACTGTCGTCTGCCAACACTCGGCCAACTAGGATCAACGCCGTGCGCCGAAACCCTTTCGCCGCCACCTTCGCCGCGATATCCGTCAAGGTGCCGACAGCCCAGTCCTGATCCGGCCAGGTCGCGCGGTGCACCACGGCAATCGGGCAATCCGCGCCGTAATGCGGCAGCAGTTCAGCGACGATCTTCTCCAAATGGTTAACTCCCAAATGAATCGCCATGGTGGTGCCGTGACGCGCCAGGCTGTCGAAATCCTCACCTGCCGGCATGCTTGTCTTATCGGCATAGCGCGTCAGGATCACGCTTTGGGCAATGTCGGGCAGCGTCAACTCGGCCTCCAGCAGCGCCGCGCAGGCTGCCACCGCCGTAACGCCCGGGATGATCTGGAACGGGATGCCCAGCGCCCGCAGGTGGCGAATCTGTTCACCAATCGCGCCATACAGACTCGGGTCGCCGGAGTGCACGCGCGCCACGTCCTGACCGTTGGCGTGAGCCGCCTTGATCAGCTCAATAATCTGTTCCAGGTGCAGTTCGGCGCTGTTGACCACGTGTTGCGCCTGATGACCTTCCAGCACCGCCGCCGGCACCAGTGAGCCGGCATAAATGATCACCGGGCAGCTGCGGATCAGCCGCTGGCCTTTGACGGTGATCAATTCCGGATCGCCGGGGCCGGCGCCGATGAAGTAGACGGTCATGGGGGGTTCCTGTCGAAAAACGGGCGAGCATGAAAAGTGCTCATGATCGGGCGCACTGATTATCGGGATTTTAGCCTGCGCAAGCCAATGCAAAGGTGGCCTGGGCGGTTTTTTTGCGGGTGATCAGCAGCCGCGAAGGGGCGTTGCAGAGGTGTTCAGCCAGGGCCAGGGCCGCGCTTTCGGCGATGCCGTAACAGCCGGTGTGGGCAAACGCCACGTCGGATGTGTGGCTCAGGCGGCCCTTATAGGGGGCCAGTTGTTCTGCGCTGAAACATTGAAAGGGCAGGCTCAGGTGTTCGGCCAGAGCGAGCAACCCCGGCTCATCCTGTTTGCGATCAATACTGGCCAGGGCGGTAATGCGCGAGCGCTCAATACCGCCCTCGGCGAGGGCGGCGTCAAACAGCGCCAGCAGGGTGTGAACGTCACAACCCCGTTGGCAGCCCAGGCCGACCACCAGGGTCATGCCGAGTATTGACCGTCGCGGTTGCGGCGAAACAGCCAGGCGCTGATCAGGCCCAGGGCCAGCCAGAACGCCACGTTGGTCAACTGCGAGGCAATCTTGAACTGCGCTTCCAGTGCCTCCGGCGCCAGCATCGAATGCACCTCAGGCTGCGGCGCGCCGATTACATGCGGCACCGCCAGGATCGCCACGCCCAACACTTTCAACAGCCAGCCGCGGCCAAACACCAGCAACGCGATACCGGCAGCCGTGGACGCGGCGGTGCCGATCCACCAGACCTGGCGCTGTGCCAAATCAGCAGCGGCGGTACCCGGCAACTCAGGCGGCAGGCCCAGCGTGGGCGCCAAAACAAAGGTCGCGTAACCCGCCAAGCCCCATAACAGGCCCTGGGCCGCGCGGGTTGGCGCGCGCAAGGTGTAAAGGCCAGCCAGCATCAGCGCAAAGCCCACGGCAACCACCAAGTTGCCGCCGGTGGTCGACAGCACGCGCTGCCAGCCGTCTTCCGGTTCCCAAGCTTGGGCGTCGTGAGTGTGCGCCGCTGCGCCAGGGGCATGTTCATGCGCTGCCGGAGCCTTTTCAAAGGTCTCCGCCTGCACAATCAAAGGGGCGACCCAGAAGCTTTGCAGCAGGGTCAGCAACAGGGCGGCGAGCAGGCCGGTAAAACCTGCGGTCTGGGCAATGCGCTTGATCATGTCGACAGGCCTCAGTGGCACGGGAACGCGGCGCTGTGGCGAGTATCGTGGGCGGCGTTGTGCACCGCTTCGATGTGCGAGAAACCGGCGAAATACACCAGGCACGCGCCGAGGATCGACGCGCCGATGGCGGCGGTCAGGCGTTGGCTCAAGGTGGCGGTGCTGCTGGCGGTGTGCGAGGTGCTACTGATGATCGACATGGCGCGTCCCTTCTGGGTTTCAGGGTGACGCAGGCGCATAAGACCCCGCGAGCCGGGCACGCAGGGTTCGAACAGCGCCCGCCCACCGCGGGTTTGTTATCTGATTTTTTCGGGCCGGTCTCCGGGCTTGCGAGGGGCGCTCTGCGGGAGAGTCAGCCTGAAAACGTCGCCTTCCCATGCCCAAGGGGCACAGTGGATATGACGTTTCGCTCGCTTACCGTTGCGGGGGCAGCACCGGACTGTCGTGTGAACATGAGTCACCGGTTTCCCGTTTCACCCTGTGAAGGGCACCCGAAACAAGGCGGGTAGGAAAGCATGCAGAGCGGCGGTAGTCAAACTGACCGAGCACCTGTAGCCTTGCACCTTCGAGGTTCTTCGACCGAGGTCGAAGCTAAGAAGGGAACACGGTTCAAGCCGTGGCTGCCCCCGCAACTGTGAAGGGTTTAACTGACTGCCACGCCACTGCCACTACGGCGGGAAGGCGCAGCCGGCGCCGGTCGAGAGACCCGCAAGCCCCAAGCCAGGAGACCTGCCTCGTGACCGATTTTCTACTTTAACCGGGCGGGGTGATCCGGTGACGAAATCAGCTGCTGCGCGCTGTCGCAGGGCCTATCGTCCCGTATGCCCGCCCCAAAGGGCATCCGATGAAAACACTGGCCAAACTCCCCGTCACCATCGTTACCGGCTTTCTCGGCTCGGGTAAAACCACCTTGTTGCGCCACATGCTCGACAACGCTCAGGGCCGTCGCATTGCCGTGATCGTCAACGAGTTCGGCGAGCTGGGCATCGACGGTGAAATCCTCAAGCAGTGTTCCATCGGTTGCACCGAAGAAGAAGCCAACGGCCGCGTCTACGAACTCGCCAACGGTTGCCTGTGCTGCACGGTTCAGGAAGAGTTCTTCCCGGTGATGCGCGAGTTGGTGGCGCGTCGCGGTGACCTCGACCACATCCTCATCGAGACCTCGGGCCTGGCCCTGCCAAAACCCCTGGTGCAAGCCTTCCAGTGGCCGGAAATTCGCAGCGCCTGCACCGTTGACGCGGTGATTACCGTGGTCGACAGCCCGGCCGTAGCCGCTGGCACGTTCGCCGCGTTCCCGGATCAAGTAGACGCTCAGCGCAAACTCGACCCGAACCTGGACCACGAATCGCCGCTGCACGAGCTGTTCGCCGACCAACTGGCGAGCGCCGACCTGGTCATCCTCAACAAATCCGACCTGATCAGCCCGCAAGACCTGGCCCGCGTGCGCCTGGAAGTCGCTGAAGAATTGCCGCCAGCGGTGAAAATCATCGAAGCGAGCAGCGGTCGCGTGCCGCTGGACGTGTTGATCGGCCTGGGCGCAGGCTCCGAGGAACACATCGACGGGCGCCACAGCCATCACGATCATCACCACGAAGGTGAAGACGATCACGACCATGACGCGTTTGACTCGATCTCCATCGACCTGCCGCAAGCTGACGAGTCGCTGCTGCTCGACGCCTTGACCCAGCTGGTGGTGCAGCACGGCATCCTGCGCGTCAAAGGCTTCGCGGCGATCCCGAACAAGCCGATGCGCCTGTTGATTCAGGGCGTGGGCACGCGCTTCGACAAGCATTTCGACCGCGCCTGGGGCGCTGACGAAGCGCGCATCACGCGCCTGGTGCTGATCGGCCAAGAGCTGGATGCGGTGGGCCTTGAAGCGCAATTGCGCGCCGCGCTCAGCGTTTAACCCATGCACCTGCTCAGGACTCAGCCCGGTGGTTTTGTCGCGGACGACAATATTGCCGACCTCGGCCAAACCCCCGCTGAACTGGTGATCCTGTGCAGCGGTGATTCGAGCCTGGCGCTGCTCGCCGAAGCGGCGCAGCAGTTGCCCGACGACTACCCCAGCGTGCGCCTGGCCAACCCGATGCAGGTGCAGAATCACGCTTCGGTCGACCTCTACGTCGATGAGGTGCTGCGCCACGCCAGGGTCATCCTGATTTCGCTGCATGGCGGCATCGGCTATTGGCGTTACGGCATCGAGCGCCTGGTGGAGTTGGCCGAGCGCGGCGTGCAGTTGATCCTCGTGCCGGGGTGTGATCGCCCCGACCCGGAACTCAGCGCTTTGAGCACAGTGGGTGTGGCTGAGCGCGACCGCCTGTGGCACTTCCTGCGCCAGGGCGGCATGGGCAATGCTCTGGATTTTTATCGCTGCCTGGCCAGTGAATACCTGGGTCGCGACTATGCCTGGGCCGAACCGCGCACCCTGCCGCGCACGGCGATTTATCACCCGCGTAAAGCCGACGCTCGCTTGAATGATTGGCAAGCGGATTGGAACCCCGAGTTCCCGGTGGCCGCCGTGCTGTTCTACCGCTCGCATTTGCAGGCGGCCAATACCGGCTTTATCGACGTGTTTTGCCAACGCTTGCAGGCGGCGGGCCTTAACCCGTTGCCCATCGCGGTGGCCAGTTTAAAAGAGCCCGGTTGCCTCACGGTGGTCGAGGACCTGCTGGATGACGTGCAGGCAGCGGTGATTCTGAACACCACCGGCTTCGCCCAGTCCAGCCCCGAAGCGCCGCATGTGCGCCCGTTTCGTCGCAATATTCCGGTGATCCAGGCCATCTGCGCCCAAGACAATGAGCCCGGCTGGAAGGCCAGTGCGCAAGGCCTCGGCCCGCGTGACTTGGCGATGCACATTGCCTTGCCGGAGCTGGACGGGCGCATCATCAGCCGGCCGATCAGCTTCAAGGACCTGGCCTGGCGCAGTGAGCGCAGCCAGTCGGACGTGGTGTGCTATCGCGCTGCGCCCGAGCGTATGGATTTTGTTGCCGAACTGGCGCGGCGTTGGGTCGAGCTGGCGCGGGTGCCGAATGCCGACAAACGCATCGCGCTGATCCTCGCCAACTACCCGACTCGCGACGGTCGCATCGGCAACGGTGTGGGCCTGGATACGCCGGCGGCGGCGCTGAATATCCTGCGTGCGCTGCAGGCTGAAGGTTATCCGGTGCCCGATGTTTTACCGAGCAGCGGCACCGCGCTGATCCACGACTTGCTTGGCGGCGTGACCAACGACCTGGACAGCCTCGACTTGCGTCCGTGCCACCAAAGCCTGGGCCTGGACGATTACCAGGCGATGTTCAATCGCTTGCCTGAAACCAATCGCCAAGCGGTGACAGCGCGCTGGGGCAACCCGCAAAACGACCCTATGTGCCGCGATGGCCGCATGATGATCGCCGGCCTGCGCCTGGGCCTGACCTTTGTCGGCATTCAACCGGCGCGCGGTTATCAGGTGGACCACAGCGCGGTGTATCACGACCCGGACCTGGTGCCGCCCCACGGCTATCTGGCGTTTTACTTCTGGTTGCGCCACACCTACGGCGCCCACGGCGTGATTCACGTGGGCAAGCACGGCAACCTCGAATGGCTGCCGGGCAAGGGCGTTGGGCTGTCGGAAAACTGCTGGCCCGACGCGCTGCTGGGGCCTTTGCCGAATATCTATCCGTTTATCGTCAACGACCCGGGCGAGGGCGCCCAGGCCAAGCGCCGCACTCAGGCGGTGATCATCGACCACTTGATGCCGCCGCTCACCCGCGCCGAAACCTATGGCCCGCTGCGTGATCTTGAGCTGTTGGCCGATGAATATTACGAGGCGCAGTTGCTCGACCCGCGACGTGCCCTTGAGCTGCAAAAAGACATTCTCAAGCTGGTGCGCGAAACCCGCATCGACGCAGAGCTTGAAATGGACAGCGACGCCGACGCCGCCATCTGGCTGCCGCGCCTCGACACCTATTTGTGTGATTTGAAGGAATCGCAGATCCGCGACGGGCTGCATATTTTCGGCGAGTCGCCCGAAGGCCGCTTGCGCATCGACACCTTGCTCGCCTTGCTGCGCATCCCCCGTGGCGACGGGCGTGGCCCGCAATCGAGTTTGCTGCGGGTGTTGGCCAAGGCATTCCAGCTGGGTTTTGATCCGCTGGACTGTGCGCTGGCCGAGCCCTGGACCGGGCGCCGTCCCGAGGTACTGCAACAGATTGACGCGCAGTTGTGGCGCACCGCCGGCGATACCCGCGAGCGCCTGGAATTGTACGCCGCGCGTTTGATCGAGCAGGCGCTGGAAGGGCCGCTTGAGCAGTTGGAAGAACCCGGTTGGGAAGACGTGAAGGCGGTGATCGAAAGCCTGCGCATCGTCGTCGCGCCGCGTCTGGATGCCTGCGGCCCGGCAGAGATGCAAGGGTTGCTGGATGCCCTGAGCGGGCGTTTTGTGCCGGCCGGGCCAAGCGGCGCGCCGAGTCGTGGTCGCCTGGATGTGCTGCCCACCGGGCGCAATTTCTTTAGCGTGGATGTGCGCAACCTGCCCACCACCACGGCGTGGCGGATCGGTTTCCAGTCAGCCAATTTGATTCTTGAACGGCATTTGCAGGACCACGGCGACCACTTGCGCCAACTCGGTTTGTCGGTTTGGGGTACCGCCACCATGCGCACCGGCGGCGACGACATCGCCCAGGCGATGGCGCTGATGGGCGTACGCCCGGTGTGGGCGACGGGCAGCCAGCGCGTGGATGATTTTGAAATCCTGCCGATCAGCTTGCTCGACCGCCCGCGTGTTGACGTGACGCTGCGGGTGTCCGGGTTCTTCCGCGATGCGTTCGCCAACCTGATCCGCCTGTTTGATGCGGCGGTGCAGGCGGTGGCCGCGCTGGATGAGCCGGACGACATGAACCCGCTTGCCGCCAAAGTGCGCAGCGAGCGGGAGGCGCTGCTCGCGTCTGGCCTGGATGAAGAGGCGGCGGCGAAACAGGCTGGCTGGCGCATTTTCGGCGCCAAGCCCGGCGCGTATGGCGCAGGTGTGCAGGGCGCAATTGACGGTCGCCTGTGGCAAAGCCGCGAAGACTTGGCCGAGGTGTACCTGAACTGGGGCGGTTATGCCTATGGCGGGTCGGATGAAGGCACCGCCGCCCGCGAACAGTTCGCGCAGCGCCTGAGTCAGGTGCAGGCCGTGTTGCAGAACCAGGACAACCGCGAGCATGACCTGCTCGACTCCAATGACTATTACCAGTTCCAGGGCGGCATGCTCGCCGCCGTGGAAACCCTGAGCGGCGACAAGGCCGCCAGCTACCATGGCGACCATAGCCAGCCGGACCTGCCTAAAATCCGCACGCTGAAGGAAGAGCTGAACCGGGTGATCCGTTCCCGCGCCGCCAACCCCAAGTGGATCGAGGGCGTGAAGCGGCATGGCTATAAAGGCGCGTTCGAGATGGCGGCGACGGTGGACAACCTGTTCGCCTTCGACGCCACCACCGCGCTGATCGATGATCACCAATATGCGTTGCTTGCCGACGCGTATTTGCTTGACCCTGATACCCGGGACTTTGTGCAGCAGCACAACCCCGACGCCCTGCGCGACATGACCGAGCGCATGCTCGAAGCTCAACAGCGCGGCATGTGGCAGGAACCGGGCGCTTATAAGGAAGCCCTGGAAAACCTGTTGCTGGACATAGAAGAAGACAGCTGAGATGCCGCGCTTGGCGTGTTGTTGGCGGTCAGTTGCAGCGAGCGGGCACGTCTGTCGGGGCGTGCAGGCACACTGTGGCGAGCAGCCTTGTTGTGGCGAGCGGGCTTGCCCCGCGTTGGGCTGCGCAGCAGCCCCAGAACCAGGCGCAGAGGAGTGCTTGGCAGACCGCGTTTGCCTGTATTGGGGCGGCTTCGCCACCCAACGCGGGGCAAGCCCGCTCGCCACAACAAGCCTGCTCGCCACAAGAAGCCCGCTCGCCACAACAAGCCTGCTTATCACAGCAAGCCCGCTCTCCAGGGCAAGCCTGTTTGCCACAGTAGGCCCGCTTGCCACGGGGCATTTCCAGATTGATGAAGTTGACCGAGGGCTCGCATGACTGATATCCCGCATTTTCCGCTGTCCGCCGTGGTCGGCGCTGACGAATTGAAACTGGCGCTGTGCCTGACCGCCATTGACCCGAAGATCGGCGGTGTGTTGATCGAGGGCCCGCGCGGGATGGCCAAATCCACGCTTGCGCGCGGCTTGGCAGACCTGTTGGCGAGTGGTCAGTTTGTCACCTTGCCATTGGGCGCTACCGAAGAGCGCCTGGTGGGCACGCTGGATCTGGACGCGGCGCTGGGCGAAGGTCGCGCGCAGTTTTCCGCCGGTGTATTAGCCAAGGCGGATGGCGGCGTGCTGTACGTCGATGAAGTCAACTTGTTGGCCGATCACCTGGTTGACCTGCTGCTGGACGTGGCCGCCAGCGGCACCAACCTGATCGAGCGTGACGGCATCTCCCATCGGCATTCCGCGCGTTTCGTGCTGATCGGTACCATGAACCCGGAGGAGGGCGAGTTGCGCCCGCAACTGCTCGACCGCTTCGGCTTCAATGTGGCGCTGAGCGGGCAGACCCTGCCGGCCGAGCGCGGGCAGATCATCCGCCGTCGCCTGGATTTCGACAGTGACCCCGTCGGGTTTTGCAAGCAGTGGGCCGAGCCGCAGGCAGCCTTGCGCGAGCGCTGCACCCAGGCGCGGGCGCGGCTCGACAGCATTGAATTGGATGACGACGCCTTGGCGCAGATCACCGAGCGCTGCTTTGCTGCCGGTGTCGATGGCTTGCGCGCCGACTTGGTCTGGCTGCGCGGTGCCAGGGCGCATGCCGCGTGGCGTGGCGCAGCCGCCATTGCCGAAGAAGATATCGAGGCCGTGGCTGAATTTGCCCTGCGCCACCGCCGTCAGGAGCAATTTCCGCCGTCCAGCCCTGCTGAACAAGGGCAGGCGCCAAAGCCCTCCGACACCTCACCCGGTCAAGGCCAATGGGGCGATATGCCCGCGCAGGCTTCTGCCATGGGCGCACGCCGGGATGTGCCCTCCTGGCCAAAAAAGCCTTAGGCATTCGCCCTCGACCTGACTCGGGGGCGGATGCCCGACCCAAGGCGGGGCAAGTGGACAGAGGCCGCCATGGCAAGGCGCGCAGCGCAGAATACGGCTCGATCAATTGGCCGGGCACCTTGCTCGGCGGTCGGCCGCAGTGCCGTGAGGATATGCTCTATCACCTGCGCAGTCGTTCGGCCGATGAGCTGTGGCTGGTCATTGTCGACGCGTCCGCTTCCACTCGGCGGCACCGCGCGTTGACCGATGCCAAGGGTTTATTGGCCCAGCTGTTTGATGACGCGTATCGGCAACGGGCGCGCATGGCGTTGTTGACGGCCAGCGGGCAGTCACCGAAGTGGCAGGTGCAAGGCCTGAAAGCTGCAAAGGGTTTGGCGCAGTGGTTGAAGCAGCTGGGGGCGGGCGGCGGCACGCCATTGCTGGCGGCGCTGATTGAAGCCAGGCAATGGCTGGCAGTGCGGCGCAAGCGGTATCCCTCTGAACAGCAGCGATTGCTGGTGATTACCGATGGCCGATTGAAGGACATTGCCGGGTTGCCATTACTGGAGTGCCCGGGGTTGCTGGTGGATATCGAGCGTGGGCCGATCAGGTTGGGTCGGGCTGAAGAGCTGGCGGTTGGGTTGCAGCTGGATTATCGGCATATCGACAGCTTGTAGTGTCTGGGCCTGCGCATTCGCGAGCAAGCCCGCTCCCACAGGGGAATGCATTCCAAATGTGGGAGCGGGCTTGCTCGCGAAGAGGCCTTGAAATCCACCACAAGGCTGTCAGCCAGCCCCCGGCACATTCGGCCAAAGGTCTGCCACCAGAAACAGCCGCTCGGCTTCCTCCCAATCCTCACCCACCTGAACCAGGCGCACCAGCAACTGCGCCGGCGCCATCGGGTCCAGCTCGCTCAGCCAGGCGTGCATCTGTTCTTCGCTCCAAACGTCACTCGCCGCGTAATGTGCCGGCGCCAGCCACGCATGCCGTGGCAGAGGTTGCCAGCAGCCCGGTGGACGCACGCAGACAAAGTCCCGCCAATCACGCTGATGCAACCAGCGCCCGCGCAAATGCTGCGGATGGGCGCCACGGGGTGATGCAGCTTCGCCAGGCCACGGGTAGAGCAAATACCCACCCAGCCACAAATGCGCATCGAACTGCTGAATATCCAGCGCCGCCAGCACTTCGCGGCTTTCCGGCCGTGCCGAAATCGGCAATTGATGTTGGGCCAGGTGCGCCAGTTTACGGTCGAGCCGATCATGGCAACCCGGGCCGAGCCATTGCGAACTGTCCTTGCCGTCTCCGTCTTGCGGCCCCAGATAAAGCTTGATCGCCAGTTCCAGGTGATGCACCCCATCGCGGTCGCGCAGCAGCATGTCGAGTTCGCCCAACGTATGCCCGGCGCGGCGGATCGGCAGGTTGGCGGCCAGCAATTCCACGCCCGGCGCATGCTTCACGGCGAACTGCCACAGGCGTTCGTAATACAGGCCCAGGCGCCGCGTGCGGGCCTGGCTCAGCCACTGCTGCAATGGGCGGCTGTCGTGGTCAAGTGAGCGTAACCAGTGTTCGAGACGCTCGGGCGCCTGCACCCAGTCGCTGCCGGCCAGCGGGTGGCGCTGGGGCCACGGCGTCTGTTCGAGCATCGGCGGGGCGAGCATGACCCACGCCAGGTCACGCACCTCGGGGTGGCGCAGTTGGCGGGGCAGGGTGTGTAAATCGGGGAACACAGTCATGTGTCCGAGCATAGCTGTTTAACCGTCCTGTCGGTGGCTGAGAACCATTGTCATCAAGGCCTGACGGCGACAAAGGGTTTTGCCTGACGCGGCCTTTCGCCCATAATCGTTCTTTTTTGCGTCACCCTAAATCCCGCAGGAGCCCCATGGAGCAATTTCGCAATATCGGCATTATCGGTCGCTTGGGCAGTACCCAGGTGCTGGACACCGTCCGCCGGCTGAAAAAATTCCTGGTGGAGCGTCACCTGCATGTGATCCTCGAAGACACCATCGCCGAAATCCTGCCGGGCCATGGCCTGCAAACCTCGTCGCGCAAGATGCTCGGTGAAGTGTGTGACATGGTGATTGTGGTCGGCGGTGACGGCAGCCTGCTGGGCGCGGCACGGGCGCTGGCGCGGCATAACGTGCCGGTGCTGGGGATCAACCGGGGCAGCCTGGGGTTTCTGACCGATATACGCCCCGACGAGCTGGAAGTCGAAGTGGCCAAGGTGCTCGACGGCCATTACCTGGTGGAAAACCGCTTCCTGCTGCAGGCCGAAGTGCGCCGCCACGGCGAAGCCATCGGCCAGGGCGATGCATTGAATGATGTGGTGCTGCACCCCGGTAAGTCCACGCGCATGATCGAATTCGAGCTGTATATCGACGGCCAGTTCGTGTGCAGCCAGAAGGCCGACGGCCTGATCGTCGCCACGCCGACCGGCTCCACCGCGTACGCGCTGTCGGCGGGCGGCCCGATCATGCATCCCAAGCTGGATGCCATTGTGATCGTGCCGATGTACCCCCATATGTTGTCCAGCCGGCCCATTGTGGTAGACGGCAACAGTGAACTGAAAATCGTGGTGTCCAAAGACATGCAGATTTACCCGCAAGTCTCCTGCGACGGGCAGAACCATTTCACCTGCGCCCCCGGTGACACCATCACCGTGAGCAAAAAGGCGCAGAAGCTGCGGCTGATCCACCCGCTGGACCACAACTACTATGAAGTGTGCCGCACCAAGTTGGGCTGGGGCAGCCGCTTGGGGGGTGGAGGCGACTGATGCTCGATCCCGCGCGTAGCTACGACCTGATTGGTGACGTGCACGGTTGCGCTCATACCCTTGAGCACTTGCTCGAACAGTTGGGTTACCACAAGAGCGGTGGCACCTGGCGTCACCCTTCACGCATGGCGGTGTTCCTCGGCGATATCATCGACCGCGGGCCGCGCATTCGCGAGGCGCTGCATATCGTCCACGATATGGCCCAGGCCGGTCAGGCGCTGTGCATCATGGGTAACCATGAGTTCAACGCGCTGGGCTGGACCACGCCTGCGCCGCCGGGCAGTGGCAAGCAGTTCGTGCGCGAGCACAACCCACGGCATGCGCGCTTGATCCAGGAAACCCTGAGCCAGTTCGAGCAGCACCCGGCCGACTGGCACGACTTCCTCGGCTGGTTCTATGACATGCCGCTGTTTGTCGACGCCGGGCGTTTCCGTGTGGTGCATGCGTGCTGGGACGACGGCTTTATCCAGCCGCTGCGCGCGACCTTTCCGGACGGCTGCATCGATCAGCACTTCCTGCAAGCCGCCGCCGTGCCGGGCAGTTTTGCCTGCAATGCGTTCGACCGGCTGTTGCGCGGCACCGACATGCGCCTGCCGGACGGCTTGACGCTGACCGGTGGCGATGGCCTGACGCGTTCGTTCTTCCGCACCAAATTCTGGGAAGACGACCCGAAAACCTACGGCGATATTGTGTTCCAGCCCGACGCCTTGCCGGAGCCGGTGGCGCGCACGCCGTTGTCGTCCACCGAAAAGAATTCCCTGCTGCGCTATGGCGTCGATGAACCGTTGCTGTTCGTCGGCCATTATTGGCGCAGCGGCAAACCGGCGCCGATCCGCGATAACCTCGCGTGCCTGGATTACAGCGCAGTGCTGTACGGCAAGCTGGTGGCGTACCGACTGGATCAGGAAACCCGCCTCGATCCGCGTAAATTTGTATGGGTCGACGTTGAGCGGCCCGAGGTTATTACACCTGAGGTCATGAAATGAGCACCGTGGCTGTATTGCGCTTGCCCCTGAGCGTCGACCTGGCGGGTTTCGTCAAATTGTTGCAACGCATGCAAGTGCCCCATCGGGTCAGTGAAGAAGCGGGCGAGCAAGTGCTGTGGGTGCCTGAAACCATCAGCGACGACGTGCGCGTGTTGTACCAGCGTTTTCCGGCTGGCGACCCCGACCAGCAGCTGGATATTCCCGAACAGGCGCCTGTCACTCGGCCGAGCTTTGTGCAGCAAGTGCGCCACAGTCCGGTGACGGCGTTGGTGTTGCTGGCGAGCATCATTGTCGGCGCGGTGACGTTGCTGGGTGAAAACCTGCAAACCATGGCCTGGCTGACCTTCTTGCCGTTCCATGTGTCGGGCGAGTACCTCCAGTTCACGCCGCTCGCCGATAGCCTGGCGTCGGGGCAGTGGTGGCGGTTGGTCACGCCGATGCTGATTCACTTCGGCATCCTGCACCTGGCCATGAACGGCATGTGGTATTGGGAACTGGGCCGGCGCATCGAAGTGCGCCAGGGCAGCATTAATCTGCTCGGCCTGACCCTGTTGTTCAGCCTGGTTTCCAACTATTCGCAGTACGCCTATAGCGGCCCGAGCCTGTTTGGCGGCCTGTCGGGCGTGTTGTACGGCCTGCTCGGGCATTGCTGGATCTTTCAATTACTCTCGCCAAACCCGGCCTATCGCCTGCCCCGTGGTGTGCTGGCGATGATGCTGATTTGGCTGGTGCTGTGCATGTCGGGGCTGATCTCGATGATCGGTTTCGGCGAAATCGCCAACGCGGCTCATGTGAGCGGCTTGGTCATCGGTTGCCTGACGGGTTTGCTGGGCGGGCTGTACAACCGCCGCAAAGCTTCTATTTGATAAGGAAGAGCCTCATGTCCTCTTTTGCTGAAATGATCGAAAACATCACCCCGGACATCTACGAGAGCCTCAAGCTCGCCGTGGAAATCGGCAAGTGGTCCGATGGCCGCAAGCTCACTGCCGAGCAGCGCGAGCTGTCCCTGCAAGCGATGATCGCCTGGGAACTGCAGAACCTGCCGGAAGACCAGCGCACCGGCTACATGGGCCCGCAGGAATGTGCGTCGAAATCGGCACCGGTACCCAACATCCTGTTCAAGTCGGATGCGATCCATTGATTGAGATTGGTCGCGGTGCAGTCAACAAAATGTCGGCGCAACTCGGTGAGCCGACCGTTCAATACGCGTTTCGCCTGGGCGATACCGAGGTGCCGGTCAACCCGTTGATCGGTACCCATGTGCGCCTGGAGTTCCTCGGTGCCATCCATTGCAGCCATTGCGGCCGCAAGACCAAAACCAGTTTCAGCCAGGGTTATTGCTACCCGTGCATGACCAAGCTGGCCCAGTGCGACCTGTGCATCATGAGCCCCGAGCGTTGCCACTACGACGCTGGCACCTGCCGCGATCCGGGCTGGGGCGAAAAATTCTGCATGACCGACCACGTGGTCTACCTGGCGAATTCGTCAGGGGTGAAGGTCGGTATTACCCGTGCGTCCCAGTTGCCAACGCGGTGGCTCGATCAGGGCGCCAGCCAGGCGCTGCCTATAATGCGCGTCGCAACGCGTCAGCAGTCCGGCTTCGTCGAAGACCTGTTCCGCAGTCAGGTGGCCGACAAGACCAACTGGCGTGCGCTGCTCAAGGGCGATGCTCAATCCGTCGACCTCAAGCAGGTGCGCGATCAACTGTTCGCCTCGTGCGCTGAAGGGTTATTGAGTTTGCAGGAACGCTTTGGCCTACAGGCCATCCAAACGATTGCCGACATTGAACCGATCGAAATTCGCTACCCGGTAGAGCAATATCCCACAAAGATAGTCAGCTTCAACCTGGACAAGAACCCGATTGCCGAAGGCACGCTGCTGGGGATCAAGGGCCAATACCTGATTTTCGACACCGGCGTTATCAATATTCGTAAATACACGGCCTACCAGCTCGCCGTGCATCAGTAAAAGGACGAAGACATGCGCACCGAACAGCCGAAGATGATTTACCTGAAGGACTATCAGGCGCCGGACTACCTGATCGAAGAGACGCACCTGACCTTCGAGCTGTTCGAGGACCACAGCCTGGTCCACGCGCAGTTGGTGATGCGCCGCAACCACGAGCGCGGCGTCGGCTTGCCGCCGTTGGTGCTGGATGGCCAGCAGCTGGAGCTGTTGAGCATCAACCTCGCCGATCAGGAACTGACGGATGCGGATTATCAACTGACTGAAAATCACCTCACGGTGCACCCAAAAAGTGAGACTTTCACCCTCGACACTACGGTGAAAATCCACCCGGAAACCAACACCGCGCTGGAAGGCCTGTACAAATCCGGTGGCATGTTCTGCACCCAGTGCGAGGCCGAGGGCTTTCGCAAGATCACCTATTACCTCGACCGCCCGGACGTGATGAGCACCTTCACCACCACGGTGATCGCCGAGCAACACCGTTACCCGGTATTGCTGAGCAACGGCAACCCGATCGCCAGCGGCCCCGGTGAAGACGGCCGTCACTGGGCGACCTGGGAAGACCCGTTCAAGAAACCGGCGTACCTGTTCGCGCTGGTGGCCGGTGATTTGTGGTGCGTTGAAGACACCTTCACCACCATGACCGAGCGCGACGTGGCGCTGCGCATTTATGTCGAGCCGGAAAATATCGACAAGTGCCAGCACGCCATGAACAGCCTGAAAAAGTCCATGCGCTGGGACGAAGAAACCTACGGCCGCGAGTACGACCTCGACATCTTTATGATCGTCGCCGTGAACGACTTCAACATGGGCGCCATGGAAAACAAGGGCCTGAACATCTTCAATTCCAGCGCCGTGTTGGCCCGCGCCGAAACCGCCACCGACGCCGCGCACCAGCGGGTCGAGGCAATTGTTGCCCACGAATATTTCCACAACTGGTCGGGCAACCGCGTGACCTGCCGCGACTGGTTCCAGCTGTCGCTCAAGGAAGGTTTCACCGTGTACCGTGATTCCGGCTTCTCTGCCGACATGAACTCGGCCACGGTCAAGCGCATCCAGGACGTGGCGTACCTGCGTACCCATCAGTTCGCCGAAGATGCCGGCCCGATGGCCCACGCGGTGCGCCCGGACAGCTTTATCGAGATCTCCAACTTCTACACCCTGACCGTGTACGAAAAGGGCTCGGAAGTGGTTGGCATGATCCACACCTTGCTCGGCGCCGAAGGTTTCCGTAAAGGCAGCGACCTGTATTTCGACCGCCATGACGGCCAGGCCGTGACCTGTGATGACTTCATCAAGGCCATGGAAGACGCCAACGGCGCCGACCTGACTCAATTCAAGCGCTGGTACAGCCAGGCCGGTACGCCGCGTTTGGCCGTCAGCGAGTCCTACGACGCCGCCGCCAACACCTACAGCCTGACCTTCCGCCAGAGCTGCCCGGAAACCCCGGACAAGGTTGAAAAACTGCCGTTTGTGATCCCGGTCGAATTGGGCTTGCTGGACGGGAAGGGCGCCGGTATCGCCTTGCGCCTCGCTGGTGAAGCCGCCGCTGGCGGCACGTCCCGCGTGATTTCGGTCACCGAAGCCGAGCAGACGTTCACCTTTGTGGATATCGCTGAGCAACCGTTGCCTTCGCTGCTGCGCGGTTTCTCGGCGCCGGTGAAACTGAGCTTCCCGTACAACCGCGATCAACTGATGTTCCTCATGCAACACGACAGCGACGGCTTCAACCGCTGGGATGCCGGCCAGCAATTGGCGGTGCAAGTGTTGCAGGAGTTGATCGGTCAACATCAAGCGGGCCAGCCGCTGAAGCTGGATCAGCGCTTGATCAGCGCATTGCGCAGCGTGCTGAGCGACGAAAGCCTGGACCAGGCCATGGTCGCCGAAATGCTCTCGTTGCCGGGTGAAGCCTACCTCACGGAAATCAGTGAAGTGGCGGACGTCGACGCCATCCACGCCGCCCGCGAGTTTGCCCGCAAGAAGCTGGCGGAAAACCTCCACGAAGAGCTGTGGTTGCGCTACCAGGCCAATCGCGACTTGTCCAAGCAAACGCCTTACGTGGCAGCGGCTGAGCATTTTGCCCGTCGCGCGCTGCAAAACATTGCACTGTCCTACCTGATGCTCAGCGGCAAGCCTGAAGTGCTTGCGGCCACACTTGATCAATTCGACACCAGCGACAACATGACCGAACGCCTTACCGCGCTGGCCGTGCTGGTCAACTCGCCCTTCGAGGCAGAAAAGGCCCAGGCGCTGGCGGTGTTTGCCGAGAACTTCAAAGACAACCCGTTGGTCATGGATCAGTGGTTCAGCGTGCAGGCCGGCAGCACCTTGCCGGGTGGGCTGGAGCGGGTCAAAGCGCTGATGGAACATCCTGCGTTCAACATCAAGAACCCGAACAAGGTGCGTGCACTGGTCGGCGCGTTTGCCGGGCAGAACCTGATCAACTTCCACGCGGCGGATGGCTCGGGTTATCGCTTCCTGGCGGATCTGGTGATTCAGCTGAACGGGTTTAACCCGCAGATCGCCTCCCGCCAACTGGCGCCACTGACCCGCTGGCGTAAATACGACAGCGCGCGCCAGGCGCTGATGAAAGCCGAGCTGGAGCGCATTCGCGGCTCGGGTGAGCTGTCGAGCGATGTGTTCGAGGTGGTCAGCAAGAGCCTTGCTTAAGGTGTGCGAATGAAAAAAACGGCTAGGTCAGGCTAACGCCCACCAGACAAGGGCGAACGCTATACCTGTGGCGAGGGAGCTTGCTCCCGCTGGACTGCGTAGCAGTCCCTTTTTTGGGGCCGCTGCGCGACCCAGCGGGAGCAAGCTCCCTCGTCACATGGTCTGTTTACTCCTGAAAAAAACTGACACGTTCCTGGCTTGGCAGGGCAGTACAAATCACCCAAAAAGGAGTTTGTCATGTCCGTCCCGGAACTGGCCCCGGCCGTCGTCGCCTATAGCCTGAACGAGCAGGGCAAGATTTCACGGCTGGATATCTCGCTGTAAGTCATACTCGCGCGCATGACTTTTGACTCGCCTCTCGCTGCCTACACACATGCCATCGCCGGGCAGGGCTTCGTGCCCGACGACGCCCAGCGCCGCGCGGTTGACGCCCTGCAATCCTGCCACGAGGCCTTGCACGCAGGCCGCTCGCCGATGCAGGGGGTTTATTTGTGGGGGCCGGTGGGCCGTGGCAAAACCTGGCTGATGGACCAGTTTTATCAAAGCCTGCGCGTGCCGGCGCGGCGCCAGCACTTTCATCACTTTATGGGCTGGGTGCATCAGCGCTCGTTTCAACTCACCGGAATCCAAGACCCTTTGCAGGCACTGGCCCGTGAGCTGAGCAGGGAAGTGCGGGTGCTGTGTTTCGACGAACTGTTCGTCAATGACATCGGCGACGCAATCATTCTTGGCCGCCTGTTCCAGGTGATGTTCGAGGAGGGCGTGGTGATGGTGTGTACCTCCAATCAACCGCCCGACCAGCTTTACGCCGGCGGCTTCAATCGCGAGCGCTTTCTGCCGGGTATTGAGGCGATCAACAGGCATATGCAGGTGGTGGCGGTGGACGGCGATGAAGATCACCGCTTGCACCCGGGCATTGGCGTGCAGCGCTATTGGGTCGCGCAGCCGGAAGCGCTTGCCGCTGTATTCAAGCAGTTGAGCGAAGGGCAGGCAGTGAGCAGCGGGGCGGTGAGCGTCGGCTACCGGTCGATCGAGGCGGTGCAATCAAGCGAGACGGTGCTTTGGTGCCGCTACATCGATCTGTGTGAGCAGCCCTTGGCGGCGATGGACTTCATGCTGCTGTGTGACCGCTTCAAGGCAATTCTGCTGAGTGACGTGCCCAACCTCAGCGCGCAAAAGCGCCCGGCGCGCATTGCCCGTGGTACCGAGGATGCCGCCCAGCGTGTGGTGGCAGGGGATCGTGAGCTACCGGAACTGTCGGTGCACGATGACAGCGTGCGACGTTTCATTGCATTGGTGGATGAGTGTTACGACCGCAAGGTGCCCTTGTTCATCGATGCCCAGGTAGCGCTGGAACATCTCTATACCGAAGGCTACCTGGAGTTTGCGTTCCGTCGCACCCTGAGCCGCCTGCAAGAAATGCAATTGCAGCGTTTCGGCGCTTAGAAAAAATCCCGCATTCTTCGTACTTTCTGACGGGCATCTGTCGTTAATCTCCTTCATCTCCCGTGGGCTCCCCGCTTACAATCGCTCCCTCAAAGGGAGACGAAGCCCTTGTTGTCGTTATCGAGGAAGGACATGGACACCCCTGAAATTCTGGTGCTGCAAGCCAGCTACACCAACGCTGTGCACGCCGAGGCCATTGGCCTGGTACTCAATCATTACGCTGAAGACCCGATGGGCGGCGGCCATACATTGCCCGCCGACCTGTTGCAGCAATTGCCTGCAGAACTGGCCAAGCGCCCGCACGCGTTCAGCGTACTGGCCTTCGTCGGCGGTGAGCCGGCAGGGTTGGTCAATTGTTTTGAAGGGTTCTCGACATTCGCCTGCCGCCCGCTGGTCAATGTCCACGACGTGGCGGTGATTAACCGGTTTCGTGGCTTGGGCTTGAGTCAGAAAATGCTGCAAAAGGTCGAGGAAATTGCCCGTCAGCGCGGTTGCTGCAAGATCACTCTGGAAGTGCTTGAGGGTAATGCGGTGGCGCAGTCGGCGTATCGCAAGTTTGGTTTTGATGATTCGATGTTTGATCCGGCCCATGGCCGTATGTTGTTTTGGAGCAAACCGCTGTAATAAACGACAGGCATAAAAAAGGCGCCATTACATGGCGCCAAGTTAACCTTTGCCAAAGGAGCGGAATGGCACAGGGTAATGCGGATTAAATCAACATTAAATAAAGATTAAATCAGCTGTTAGGTAGCTGCTCTGCACTTTTCTGTTCAACGGTGTCGCCCTTAATGCTCTTGCCGTCGGCAACCGCAGTTTGTGGGTTAGTGCCGTGGGTCTTTTGCTGCATGAAGCTGAAGTCGTTGTAGAACTGCTTGGAACGCTCTGAACCGCCTTCGGCGAAAGCAGCAGCGGAGGTCAGTGTCATAAGGCCGGCCAGCATCAAAGTCGAAAGTTTCATCGTTGGTATTCCCATCAAAGTGTGATCAGTGTCTGCTCTCTCGGATCAGACTCGTGGGGCCGATTGTGTAGGGGTTGGATTAAGCCAGGCTTAACTGAGTGGCCTGGAAACTTAACAATTACGTTAAGTTTTCAGGCGACACAGCGCGGTATTTAAAGTGTCCAGTCCAATGCAAGCGTGACAGAACGCGGGTCTCCCCAATACACGCCATTATAAAAACCGACGTTGTTGTAGTACTGCTTGTCGAATAGATTGTTGACGTTCAGAGAAGCCGCTAAATGCTTGTCGAATTCATACCGTGACATCAGGCCGACCACGGCGTAGGCCTCTTGCCGGATCGCGGTGCTTTGGGTGATGTAATCGCCCGTAGCGGTGCGGCCGACGGGGCGCCTGGCATACCGATAGACGTCGCTCTGCCAATTGACGCTGGCACCTACCGTCAATCCTTGCCATTGGCCAGGCAGGCGGTAGGTAGTGGAGGTGCGCAGTAGGTTCAGGGGTTGTGCAGTGTTGTTGCGCTTGTTCTCGCCATTGACCGAGTGGGTATAGGTGTAGCCGGCTTTCATGTTCCAGTCAGGCATCACTTCGCCCGCCAGTTCGACTTCAAAACCGCGCACCTTGTTGCCCTTGCCGCCGGACTTGTAATACTGCTGCCCGTCCGGGCCCAGGGGAATCGAGTCATCAATCTCCGGCACATTGTCCTGGGTGGTCCAGAATACCGCGCTGGTCAGGTTGAGCCGGTGGTTGAGCAGGCTGCCCTTGAGGCCCAGTTCGTAATTCTTTCCAACGATGGGTTCCAGGTAGGCGTCGCCAACATCCTTTACATCCTGCGGCTTGAAGATATCCGTGTAGCTGACGTACGCCGTGAACGCGTCGTTGATGTCATAAAGCAGTCCGGCGTAGGGCGTCCAGATGTCGTTCTGGGTCTGGCGGCTGTTGCTGGCGCTGGTCAGTTCGCGGTCGGCGTAGCTGAAGTCGGTGCTGCTGGTTTTCCAACTGCCGTAGCGACTGCCCAGCACCGCGTGCCAATCGTCGCTGAGGTTGAGTCGCGTCGCCAGGTAACCGGCCTTCTGATAAGTGCTGCCACGCCTTTTGTCCATGTCAGTAGTTTCATCGGCAAACTCGGGAATGCCGCCTGTATCGGACCAGTCTGGAATAGTGCTGTAGTCGGCCGGCAACGGGCCGGGAATGATGTAGGGCGAGGAGTTGCGATTACGCGCCTGGCCATAACCGATCATGGCTTCATGATCGCGCCCCAATAGTGAGTAGGAGCCTGCGAGGTTGAAGTCTACGGCGTCCATTTTTTCATCGCCGGCGAAGTGGCTTGTGTAGGCAAAAATACCGCTGCGATCGGCATTCGGGTAACCGCCGCCGCCATAGTAGACCTTGCCGTCGGTCTCGCTCTCGCGGTGGGTGTAGGCGGCTTTCAGGCGCCAGTCATTCGCCAGGCGCTGGTCCAGTGTGACGAATGCGGTACGGTCAGTCAGCGGCCAGTTGCTCCAGGAGGTGGCGATGTTGTTGGAGCGCGGCAGGTTGGCCTTGTCCCCGGAAGCATTCCAATACGGTACGCTGCCCCAGGTGGCGCCCTGTATTTGCTTGTCCTGGTAGTCGTAACCCACCGCCAATACGGTGTCGTCGGTCAGGTCGGCTTCGAGGATGCCGTAACCGACCTTGCGCTCCAGAGCATAGCGATCACGAAATGACTTGCTGTCGCGATAAGCCAGCACCGAGCGCCCGCGTAGGCGGCCATCAAAGCCAAGCGGGCCGCCCACGTCAACATAGCTTTGGTAGTTGTCATAGCTGCCTGCACTGGCGCCGACTTTTGCCTCCCAATTGGCGGTCGGCCGCTTGCGTATCATGTTGACGGTGCCGGACGGGTCGCCCGCGCCGGTGGTCAGGCCCGTCGCACCCCGCACCACTTCGATATGGTCGTAGATGATGGTGTCTGAGTCCGACTTCAACCCGGTGAAGGTATTGAGCATTCCATCAATCTGGAAATTCTGGATCGCATAGCCGCGCGAATAGAAGTTGAAACGCTCCGAGTCATTGCGTTGTACCACTATGCCAGTGGTCTGATTCATCACCTCGCTCAGAGTGCCGAGCTTGAAGTCGTCCATCTCTTGGCGGGTGACGACGGAAACCGACTGCGGCGTTTCCTTGATGGACAAGTTCAGGCGAGTAGCAGTGCTCATCGCGCCTGTGGTGTAGGCACCGGTGTGTTCGGTGTTGGTGCCCAAGCCTTGGGCTGTGATGCGGGTGGTGCCCAGTTCAAGGGCTTTGGCGGGGACTTGCTCGGGGTCGGTTTCGGCCAACAGCTCAGGGCTCAGCGCGGCGCTGAACAGGCCAAGGGTAAAGGTCATGGAACGGGTAAACGGCGCGAACATCGCTGCAAACTCCTTGTCGTCTTTGAGACCACCCCGGAAAGGGGAGGCCATGGCTCAAAGACGAAAGGAGGTGCTGAACTTTAGGCTTAAACGAGAATGATTGTTATCTTTCTGTTACAGAGCCCATCGGTTATTTATTAACGACCTCGGCAGTCTCGGGTTTTTTCGGCTTGATCAGGCTGAAGTCAATCAGGCCCTTTTTCTGCGCGATATACGGATCGCCAATGATCAGCGGGCGCGGCGTGAAGCTGTCGCTGACCAGGCTCTTGGTACGGTCCAGCTCATCAAAACTCAACCCGGCGAGGTCGGCCCATGTGTGAATCAACTGCGAGCTGCTGTAAGGCCGCTGCAGGGCGCTGGCGAAGCTCCAGTCGTGGGTTTCACGCCATTTCGGGGAGGCATAGGCCATGAACGGAATGGTGTACATCGGCGCCGTCGGCTTGCCTTCGTTACGGCCCAGGGTGCTATGGCCGGCGGAGTCGTACACGTCTTCGCCGTGGTCCGACAGGTACATCAGGAAGCCGTTCGGGTCCGCCTTTGCGTAGTCCTTGATCAGGCTGGAAACCACGAAGTCGTTGTACAGCACGGCGTTGTCGTAGCTGTTATAGGTCGGCAGCTGTGCGTCGCTGATGCCGGCCGGAACGCCCTGGCGATCGGTGAATTTGTCGAAGGTCGGCGGGTAGCGGTACTGGTAGCTCATGTGCGTGCCCAACAGGTGCACGACGATGAACTTGCGCTCGGTGGGGTCAGCCAGCGCCTTGGCGAACGGAGCCAACACGTCGCCGTCGTATTGGCGGGCGTTCTGGTTACGATTGTTGTTGAGGTACACCTGCTCGTCGGCCTGTTCGGAAAAGGTCGTCAGCATGGTGTTGCGCTTGGTCATGGTCTGCTGGTTGGTGATCCAGTAGGTCTTGTAGCCGGCCTGCTTCATGACGCTGACAATCGACGGCGTCTTGAGGTACAGGTCCGGGTTCTCTTCGTCGGCAAAGGTCAGCACCTGCTGCAACGCTTCGATGGTGTAGGGGCGCGGGGTGATGACATTGTCGAACACCGCCAGTTGGTCACGCAGCTTGTCCAGTTCCGGCGTGGTATTGCGCGGGTAGCCATAAAGGCTCATGCGCTGGCGGTTGGTGGACTCACCGATGACCAGCACCAGCGTGGATGGCTGGCCCGCCATGGTGTCCTTGAGGTTTTTCAAGGGCGGGATCTGGCTGGCGCTGGTCAGCATGCCTTGCATGCTTTCCAGTTGTTCGGTGTAGCGGTGGTAGGCGACGATCATCTGCCATGGCACCGCAGGCTCGACGCGAGATTCGAAGCCTTCGATCCCGAGTTTCAAGGTCGGGTTGGTGGCAATCTGTTTCACCAGCGGGTAACCGACCACGGCCAATACGATGGCGGTCGCCGCCATAATCGATTGGCTTCGCGGCAGATACACCGGGCGCAGGCGGGTCCACAGGAAAACCGCCATGGCCGTGTGAGCGAGAAACGCCAGCACGATCCACCATGCGAAGTATTGGGTGGCGTACTCGCCGGCTTCAGAGATGTTCGACTCGAACATAATGAAGATGACGCTCTGCGAGAATTCCTGCTGATAGATGAAGAAGTAACCCAGGCTGGCCATGGAGCACGCCCACAGCACCACGCCGATCAAGCCGGCGAGCAAGCGCGTACGGCGCGGGAACAGCAGCATGGGCGCCAGCCAGAACGCGCTGAGGAAGAAGGCCTGGCGGAAACCACTGAAGCCGGACGTGCCGGTCAGCTGGATGAGCAGTTGGGTGATGCCCGAGAAATACCAGAAAAACAGAAACAGCCAACCAAGGCCTGCCCAATCAAAACCTTTCGCAGACTTGGTGCTGCGTTTAAACATCGCCATCCAGTACTCCAACCCGATAATTGCTCAGTCGCCGCACAGTCATGTGCGCAACAGAGAGCCACCGCGCGTGGGCAGCCCTATTCTCGGCGGGAGTATCGTGAGGAGTATGTGAAAACTTCGTGAGTTTATTCTAAAGGGTTCGTTCAGCTCAGGTTCAGCAAAGGCTGGGCTGGGTGCCGGACGCCAGGTTGACTTGGGCTTGAAGGTGCGAGCGCAGGCGCAGGACTTCCTGCTGCAACTGATCGCGTTCGTCTTTCAATTGATGCCACTCATCACGGCGAACGGTGACGTAGAGGGTCTGGGGCGGGCGGGTCATCGGTGATGTGCTCATTGCTTACCTCGCAAATAGCCGGTAGATCGCGGTGCCAGAACGCTTGAGTCGAGGTCCTCGGCAACAGTCGGAGCGATTCTGAATTCTTTTTGTAGGCAAGGGAACTTTTTTATTTTTGATGGTCGCTGTGACTTTTGCGCCAGTGATGGTGAAAGGATGGCCTCTTTTTGTCATGAAACTCCACGGATCGGCTCTGGACTAACCCTCATTAGCCTCATTGCGCTATAAACTATGTCACACATTTATTAGCAGTTAGGAGCATCAGCACATGCAACTGGGGATTATCGGACTAGGCCGCATGGGCGGTAACATTGCGCGGCGCCTGATGCTCAATGGGCATACCACCGTTGTATACGACCGTAACGAAGCCTTCGTCAAAGGCCTGAGCGAAGAGGGCGCCACTGGCGTCGCCGATTTGAAGGCACTGGTTGCCGGGCTGCAAAAGCCTCGCGCCGTATGGGTCATGCTGCCTGCCGGCGCGCCCACCGAAGACACCATCACTGAATTGAGTCACCTGCTGGAAGCCGACGACGTGATCATCGACGGCGGCAACAGCATGTATAAGGATGACATCCGTCGTGCCCAAGCCTTGTCGGAAAAAGGTCTGCACTACGTCGACGTCGGCACTTCCGGCGGCGTCTGGGGCCTCGAGCGCGGTTACTGCATGATGATCGGCGGTGACGTCGACGCCGTGCAGCGCCTCGACCCGATCTTCAAAAGCCTGGCACCGGGACTGGGCAACATCCCGCGCACCAAGGACCGTTCCGCCAGCGCCGATCCGCGCGCCGAGCACGGCTACATCCACGCAGGCCCGGCCGGTTCCGGGCACTTCGTGAAGATGATCCACAACGGTATCGAGTACGGCATGATGCAGGCGTTCGCCGAAGGTTTTGACATTCTCAAGACCAAGAACTCGGACAACTTGCCTGAACACGAGCGCTTCGACCTCAACGTCGCCGACATCGCTGAAGTCTGGCGCCGTGGCAGCGTGGTGTCGTCCTGGCTGCTGGACCTGACCGCCGACGCCCTGGCCACCGACCCGAAACTCGACGGCTACTCAGGTTCCGTAGCTGACAGTGGTGAAGGCCGCTGGACCATCGAAGCGGCCATGGAGCAAGCAGTGCCCGTGCCGGTGTTGTCGACGTCGCTGTTCGCGCGCTTCCGTTCGCGTCAGCAAAGCACCTACGGTGACAAGATGCTTTCTGCCATGCGCTTCGGCTTTGGCGGCCACGTGGAGACTTCCAAAAAATGACCGTCAACGGCAAGAAACCCCAAGCCGAACCCGCACCGCCCACCACGCTGTTTCTGTTTGGCGCCCACGGCGACCTGGTCAAGCGCCTGCTCATGCCGGCGCTGTACAACCTGAGTCGCGACGGGCTGTTGGGCGAAGGCCTGCGCATTGTCGGGGTTGATCACAACGCCATCAGTGACGCCGACTTTGCCAAGAAACTCGAGGACTTCATTCGCACCGAGGCTGCCAGCAAGGTCAAGGGCAATGGCGACAATGCCCTGGACCCTGAACTGTGGGCGCAGTTGGCCAAAGGCATCAGCTACGTCGAGGGCGATTTCCTCGACGACAGCACCTACGCCGACATCGCCAGCAAGATTGCCGACAGCGGCACCGGCAACGCGGTGTTCTACCTGGCCACTGCACCGCGCTTTTTCAGTGAAGTGGTGGAGCGTCTGGGCAGCGCCGGCTTGCTGAACGAAACCGATGAGGGTTTCCGTCGCGTGGTCATCGAGAAGCCTTTCGGCTCCGATCTGGCCACCGCCGAAGCGCTGAACGCTTGCCTGCTTAAAGTGATGAGCGAAAAGCAGATCTATCGCATCGACCATTACCTGGGCAAGGAAACGGTGCAGAACATCCTGATCAGCCGTTTCTCCAACGTGCTGTTTGAGGCGTTCTGGAATAACCATTACATCGACCACGTGCAAATCACGGCGGCGGAAACCGTCGGTGTGGAAACGCGGGGTAATTTCTTCGAGAAGACCGGCACCCTGCGCGACATGGTGCCCAACCACCTGTTCCAGTTACTGGCGATGGTTGCCATGGAACCGCCGGCGGCGTTTGGTGCCGATGCGGTGCGCGGCGAGAAAGCCAAGGTGGTCGGCGCTATCCGTCCATGGTCTCTGGAGGATGCGCGCGCCAACTCCGTACGCGGCCAGTACACGGCGGGTAACATTGGCGGCAAGTCGCTGCCCGGCTATCGCGAAGAAGCGAACGTTGCGCCTGACAGCAGCACCGAAACCTTTGTCGCCCTCAAGGTGATGATCGATAACTGGCGCTGGGTCGGCGTACCGTTCTACCTGCGTACCGGCAAGCGCATGAGCATCCGCGACACTGAAATCGTGATCTGCTTCAAGCCTGCACCTTACGCGCAGTTTCGCGACACGGACGTGGATGAACTCAAACCCACCTACTTGAAAATCCAGATCCAGCCTAATGAAGGCATGTGGTTCGACCTGTTGGCCAAAAAGCCTGGGCCGACCCTGGAAATGGCCAATATCGAGCTGGGTTTTGACTATAAGGATTTCTTCGAGATGCAACCGTCGACGGGTTACGAAACCCTTATTTACGACTGCATGACCGGCGACCAGACCTTGTTCCAGCGTGCCGACAACATCGAAAACGGCTGGCGTGCCGTGCAGCCGTTCCTGGATGCCTGGAAGGAAGACGACGGTATTCAGGCCTACAAGGCCGGTGAAGACGGTCCTGCGGCTGCCGATGCGTTGCTGGCCCGCGATGGCCGAACCTGGCACAGCTTGGGATGAGTGATGCCGCGATTCACCCCATCCGTTTTGTATTGAGTGACATGGACGGGACGCTGCTGCGTCCCGACCACACGCCCAGCCAACGCACGATCGACGCGGTGCGTGCGTTGCGCGATGCCGGCGTGTTTTTCAGCCTCGCCAGCGGGCGACCGCCCCGGGCCATGATGCATATGGTCGAAGCGTTCGGTATTGATGTGCCGGTGGCCGGGTTTAACGGCGGTACGCTGGTCAATCCCGACGGCAGCGTGTTGTTGTCGCACCACCTGCCCGCAGAAGCGGCACTGGTGGCGCTGGCGCTGTTTTCGGCGCAGCCGGACGTGGAGGTTTGGGTGTTTGCCGACGGTGAATGGCTGCGCCGCGATCCGCCCGGGCCGATGGCTGCCGTTGAAGAGGCAGGCCTGGGATATGGGCCTCGGGTAGTGGAGAGTTTTGAGCCGTACCTGGACCGGGTCAACAAGATCGTCGCAGCCAGCCGCAACGCGCCGCTGCTGGTCGAGCTTGAGGCGCAGTTGCAACCCAAGGTGCAAGGGCTGGCCCACGTGTCGCGTTCGCAGCCGATTTACCTGGATGTGACCGCACTGCTGGCCAACAAGGGTGATGCCTTGAAAACCCTGGCTGAACATCTTGGGGTACCGTTGGAGCAGACCGTGGCCATCGGTGATGGCGGCAATGACCCGGCGATGTTTGAGGTGGCCGGGTTGTCGATTGCCATGGGCCAGGCGGAAGAGGCGGTTAAGCGTCAAGCAACCGTCGTCACTGGCAGCAACGTTGACGACGGCGCTGCCGAGGCGATTGAACGGTTTATTCTTACCGCGCAATAAGCGCCGTTCCGGCGTGAACTTCCGATCATTGTTTTAGCGTTCTGACAATGATCGGAAGTTGTTGCGTCTCCTTACTTGGGCATTGCCCACGACTGCAACTGATGGCCTTCTTTGTCGAGCTCGGCGCGCGCTTGCAACAGCAAGTCTTCCAATTGGGCCGGGTCGGAATAAGCACTTGAGGACAGCTGTTTGCTGCCAATACGGGTATTGGTGCGGTCGATGACGCTCAGGCTCAGGGCGCCGTTGCCATCGTGCCAGGCCACGCACTGAAAGGGCTGAAAAGCACGGTCTGCGATCAAAAGAGCTTCGTTGATGCGGAGCGGGGCGTTCATGGGGTTCGTCTCTCTCAATGCCCATTCAAGTGAAGTGCCGGCGGTTGGGCTGACCGTGCGGCGGGTTACTTGTACTGATGCACGATGGCAGGGTACGGGTCACATCCTGGAACAAGAATTTTCAACTTTCCCTGACGGGCGTCATGTAAGCAGCTGTTTTAAAAGCGCAATAGGGTTTTTGCTGCGGCGTCACTTTTTGCCTGCGTGAAAGGGTAGGTGGCTTTTTGCCAACACTTATAGCGAAACGTTACAAGGAATGCGTCAATATTTTGCTAGTGTTGGCCGCAGCCCTCACAAATGGTTGTTTATAAGTAACTTTATCGATTTTGGCGCCAAGGAATAGACATGGTTGTTACACCTGTCCAAAGACGCTTGCTCGTTGTCGACCCGTGTGAAGACTGCCATGAGCTGCTGCCCGCCTTGCGCGCTGCCGGGTGGGAAGTGGACAGCTGCGCGCTGGGCGCCGTGGGCGACCGTTCATGTGATGTCGGCTTGCTGCGCTTGCAGCCTTACCACCTGGAACGCCCCGAAGCGGTCAAGGAGCTGATCAGCCGCAGTGGTACCGAATGGATCGCCGTGCTCTGCCAGGATGTGTTGCGCCTGCAGAATGTCGGTGATTTCGTCTGCGAATGGTTCTTCGACTTCCACACCCTGCCGTTTGATGTGGCGCGTGTGCAGGTCACCCTCGGGCGTGCGTTCGGCATGGCACGCCTGCGAGGCAAAGGTCAGATGCTGGTCGATGAAGTCGGGCACGAGCTGCTCGGTGACAGCCGTCCGATCCGTGAACTGCGTAAATTATTGGCCAAGCTCGCACCGACCGAATCCCCGGTGTTGATCCGCGGTGACAGCGGTACCGGTAAAGAGCTGGTGGCCAAGACTCTGCACCGCCAATCCCAGCGCCATGCCAAGCCCTTTGTGGCGATCAATTGCGGCGCGATCCCCGAACACTTGATCCAGTCCGAACTGTTCGGCCATGAAAAAGGCGCATTCACCGGCGCCCATCAGCGCAAGGTCGGACGCATCGAGGCTGCCAACGGTGGCACGCTGTTTCTGGATGAAATCGGCGATCTGCCGATGGAGTTGCAAGCCAACCTGCTGCGCTTTCTGCAGGAAAAACAAATCGAACGCGTAGGCGGCAGCCAGCCGATCCCGGTGGACGTGCGAGTGCTGGCGGCGACCCACGTGGATCTGGAGGCGGCGGTGGCCAAGGGCGCTTTCCGCGAAGACCTGTATTACCGCCTGAACGTACTGCAAGTGGTCACGGCGCCGCTGCGTGAGCGCCATGGTGATGTGGCGATGCTGGCCAACCATTTTTCGCGTTTTTACAGTCAGGAAACCGGCCGCCGCCCGCGCAGTTTCAGTGAGGATGCCCTGATCGCCATGGGCCAGCACCCGTGGCCCGGCAATGTGCGCGAGCTGGCCAACCGTGTGCGCCGCGGCCTGGTGCTGGCAGAGGGGCGGCAGATCGAAGCCGTTGATCTGGGGTTGCAAGGCCAAAAGGCAATCGCGCCACCAATGGCGACACTGGAGGACTACAAACACCGCGCCGAACGCCAGGCGCTGTGCGATGTGCTCAACCGGCACAGCGACAACTTGAGTGTTGCCGCGCGAGTGCTCGGCGTATCCCGGCCGACGTTCTACCGGTTGCTGCACAAACACCAGATCCGCTAGGGCGGGTAAACCTCATGGGACGCCCCGCGTCCCGCCATCACTAGAAGTAGTACGGGAATTTCAGGCTGAACGTAAAGTCCGGCGCATCATCGGTCATGCCAATCGACAGGTTGGGCACGATCGTCAGGTTATCCGACGCGGCTATGGTCATGCCCACGTTGAAGTAGCCGGCGTTGGCATCGCTGGAGACCACCGATTGCCAATCCCCGCCGTTCTGCTTGATCCTGCTCTTGCGTTGCACCAGGTCGGAAACGGAGAACGACATACTCATCTTCTCGTTCAACGCGAAGGCTACCCCCACGCCAAACTGGAAGCTGTCCCCAAGGCTGATTTTACCGGGGGTTTTCTGATTGACGTTGGGGCTGATGTCGTCGAACGACTCCTCGAAGTTATGCGTGTAAGACAACGAACCGAACAGCACCGCCGGGTCGAAGGTCTTGACCAGCGAGATGCCCGGCGTCACCGACCACACGCCATTGCCCGTTGGCAGGCTTTCCGGCACGGCCAGGTTATTGTTGTTGGCTTGTTCGATCAGCTTGATGCCATAGGGCTCCTCGCCGGTCGGCGCCTTGACCCGCACCGACAGCACGGCGTCCGGCAGGTGGGCGCTTTCATCGAGGAACTTGTAGGCAATGCCGACGTTAACGTCGCCGATGGTGGGGTCGCGCGTGACGGAACCTTCCGAGGTGGCGTTCGAGTCGCCGCCCGCGCCGCCTGATTGGTAAGTCGATTCGCGGTACACCACGGGCACGTTCAGGTCGAACTGCCAGCGATTGTCGAGGTTGTAGCGCCCGGTCAGGTCGAGGGTCCAGCTATCGGACTTGATCCGGTCCAGGTTCAGGTTGCCAAGGAAGATCGAGTCCAGCGCCAGAAAGCCGTTGAGGGACAGCTGACGCGCGTCGTAGCGGGCATAGGTGATGCCGGTTTCAACGCTGAACTTGCCGTTGCCGAAAAAGCCGCTGGCCTCGTTATAAAGGTTGCTCACGCTTTGTGCCGGGGCCGAGTCATCCTTGAGGCTTTGCCCGTAAGAGCTGCCACCCCCTGCGCCGCCTGAAGCGGCCGCCGCACCCACGCCCGTGGTGTTTGCGGCCACAGTGGCGCCGCCTTTCTGGAAGTCGGCGGGCGACTTGGCCAGGCGCCTGGGCGCCGGTGTTGCGGGTTGGTCTTCTACCTGTCGTACGCGTTGCTCCAATACGGCCAGTGCTTTTTGCTGCACTTCATAACGTTGCTTGAGTTCCAGCAGTTCCTGTTTCAAGGTCTCGATATCGGTATCCGGTGCGGCATAAAGAACGGATGCGGGCAGGAGCGTACTCAAACAAATCACGGCACGTAGCGATAACGATCGAGGCATGGAATAAGCCGTCCCTTTTTAATGCGTAGGTGTCGAGGCTCAGCGTAGTTTAATAACCAGCGGTGCGTAGGCCCTTGAGCTGGTCCAGATTGAGGTTCTGCGTGATGGTGTTAAGGCCGTTATTTCCCAGGACTACATTGAGTTGGGTCAGGTTGGAAATGGCATTCAAATCCCCTTTGATAATCGTGCCCTGGCTGACGGCGCCGCCGCCGATCTGCTGCAAAACGCTGCCTTGGTTGTTATTGGCCAGCAGCGCCATTTGCAACCCGCCGTTTTGCGCCGAAATCGTCACCTGGCCTGCCGCTGTGCCGCCGGTAACCGGCTGGCCAGCCATCAGTGCCTGGCCGGATTGCACGTAGTTGGCGGGTGCCAGGCCGTTTTTGCTCACGTTGATGTCGACGCCATTGGTGGCGCTGTTGCCATCGCCCGCCGCGCGGACACTTTGCACCACACCCTGGCCGCTACCCAGGCCGGAACCCCCGGCCACGGTGCCCGTGCCATCAGGCTGCCTGACCAGTCCGTTGCCATCGTGCCCGGTTATCTGCACATAAAATTGCGGCGTGACGGTGCTTGAACTGACCTGCATGTTGGCGGTGCCGGTGACGGTTGCGCCGGCGGCGTTCGTCCAGGTGGTGCTCATGACCAGGCCAAAGCTGACAATCCGCCCCGGCATTACATAGCGCCCGCGCAGGTCGGCCATCTCCGAGTCCTTGAGTTCGATCGGCTTGAACGCCGACGAGGCAAAAGCCGGCGCAGAGGCTGCCAGGCACATGACCGTCAGCCAACGAAACGTGTTCATCGTGAGCTCCTGGAGCGTCCTGCCCCTTATTGCGCTTCTAGAAGAAGTCGCTCTGGATAAAACCGAAGTCCATCAATTCGCTGTCGCGTACCGGGCTGAACTCGTTCAGTTGGCCCTTGGCGGTCAGCGGGTTGCGCGGGGTGAGCAGGGCGTTGGCCTTGTCGTAGCCTTCACCGATCACCGCGAACACGATGCCATTCCAGCCTTTGACGAAATCGTCCCTGGCGTAGCGCTTGTTGCCCAGCACGGGATCGCCGATATACGCCCAGTCCTTGTCGGTACGTTGCAGCACGACAAAGTGCTTGTAGCCGCGAATGTCGAGCAGCACCACCACCGGCACTTTGACGGTGACCAGTACGTCCGGGGCGATCCGGTAGCCCTTGGCGCGCATGTTGATACTTTCCAGGTAGCGCTTCATGTCGAGCATGGAGAAGCCCTGGGTGCGTACCAGATCCTGGTCGGCGTGGACCAGCATGCCTTTGATGACGTGGTCTTCATCCACGTCCATCCAGTAGGCTTGGCGCAGGATGGTCGCCAGTGCAGCGGCGCCGCAGCTGAAATCGGTTTTCTGTTCCACCAGGTTGGCGAACTTGCGCTCGCGGATGCTCTCGACCTTCTTGTAAATCACCGCACCGTTGGGCATGACCACGGCCATTTGCCCCGCCCATGCAGGGCCGGTCAGTGTGAACAGAAGGAGGAAGGCAACGAGGCGCATGATCGTAGGACCTGCTGGACACTGGAAATAAAAGGGCCTTGTTTCCAAGGCCCTATCTGAATCAGAAGCGGGTGGTGGATTGCACGACTACGTTGTTCGAGCCCTGGTTGCCGCTGCCCGACAGAACGTTGGAGTTCGACACGCCGGAGCTGAAGTTCATCGAGTTGTTCACGCTGGCATTGTTGACGACCGGTTTGGTGCTCCAGCCGTGGCCGCTGGCCAGGTTGAGCGTCAGGTTGCCGGATACGTCCTGCACGGCATTGACAGTTGCGGCGCCGCCGCTGCCATCTTTGTTGGCCTGAATGACAGTGCTGTTGCTGCCTTGGTTGGAGGTGCCGGCTGCGACGTTCAACTGGATGACGCCCGAAGCGTTGTTACCGCTGTCGTTCAGCGAGGCATTGTTTTTGCTGCCGCTGTTGATTGCCAGGTTGCCACTGTTCGATTGTGTGGAGTTCACAGTAGCGAACACGAAATCAGCGTCGGCAGACTGAATGACAACGTCGTTTTTGCCCTGGTTGTTGTCACCGCTCAGCACGTTGCCGTTGGCCACACCACTGATGTTTTTGTATGAGTCAGTGGCCGAGGCGTTGTTTTTGGTTTCGTCATTGATCACCACGTTGCCGCTGTTGCTTTGACGGTCATTGGAGGTAGCGCTGGCAGTGACTGGCGCAGGTTGTGGGCCGCCATGGCCAGGCTGACCCGCTTGAGCAGCAACAGCCATGAGCGCAGCGAGAGCGAATGCCAGTGGTTTGAGAGCCATTGTGGTTTTCATGGTGTATCTCCTTGCTTCTAATTGGTTGGTTAAGTGTTGGTGCGTTCCAGCAATCGACTCAGCTCCATCAGTTGAGTCGTACATTCAGGGTGTTAGCCACTCGGTTCCCCACCCCGGCGCTCTGGTTGACCTGTACCACTCCACGGCTGCCGGTGAAGGCCTGGTCGCTTGTCACGACCTGGCGGCTGCCAGTGGTAGAGGTCAAACCCGAGTCTGTTGCAAGCGCAACGGTCTGTTGCGACATGACACTGTCGTCGATGCTTTGCGGGCCAGCGTTCACGCTGATGCGCACGGCATTGATCATCTGGTTTTGCGCCCCGGCGGACTGGTTGACGCTCAGTGCACCGTTGCTGTTGCTGAAAGAGTTGCCCCGGATCGCGGCGTTGGCGTTCAGAGAGCGGTCAGCGGCAGCGTCGTTGATTTTTTGAATGACGGTGATGGTTGACTGGGTGCTGTGCCCCACCGACAGGGCGAGGTTGTTGCTCAGTTGATGTTCATCACCGGCGGCCTGGTTGATCAGGACCACGCCGTTGTACTGCGTTCCGGTGTTATCAATGGTCGCGTTGTTGTTGCTGTCGGCCAGCGCCGATGCGCAACCGAGCGTTGCCAGCAGGATCAGGGCACGGTTCATTTCATCGCCCCTCCGATCATGCCGCCGAGGTTGTTCAGCGGCGCAAGGCCCCGTGAAACTGCCCCGTTGACCGTGTTCGAGACGCCACCGCCGCCACCCGCGCCGAGGCCGGCCGCGTTGCCCGCACTCAAGCCTTGACTGCCCGTAATTGTGTTCAGGCCGGGAATGTTGCCGTTCGGCATGAGGGTGCGCGTAATGCCTGCGCCGCTGCTGATGCCCGCGATGTCGTTGTCGCTGAGTTCACGGTTGGTGGCGCGCAAAATTTGCGCCGAGGCGTTGGCATTTACGGTCGTGGGGTAGGGGTCGGATCCGCGTGAGCGGCCAATCGCATAAGGGTGCACCTGACGCTCAAGGACAATCACACCATCGCCTGCAGCGAGCACTGGCAGGCTGACGCCGGCACTCATGGCACAGCTGATCAGCAGGAGGCTCAGTGAGCCTGGAGTGTGTGTGTTCACGGCAACGTTCCTTATGCTTCGCGCTGACCCTGAACAGCGCTGCAAGACAAGGAGCAGAACCCGTGCCGCTTTTTATTTTGTTTTGATAATCAAAGGCCTGGGATTTAAACAAGGCGAAATGATGGCCGCAGTGTTTCAGCGTTGAGACAGTATTGCCTCGGCCAGTGATGCCCGGCCCCATTTGCGGGTTGTCTCAGCGATGTAACAGTGGGCGTGACAAAACCATGAACCCGCTACAGGCGGGCGGTTCAGGCCGGGGATGTGTTTCAAAAATGGACACTGCGGGCGCAAATGAGCCCCAGCCTTGAGGCAAGGCTCAGCCCTTGGGTGCTTTGCGCGGGATGGAGTTGAGTACAGGGTTGCCGTCCTGGTTTTGGGTCAGGTAGACCGGTAAAACCTTGGGCAGGGAGGCGACGAGGTCTTTGACCTCTTGGGTGTTGTAGATCCCGCCAATCCGAATCGCGCCGGTACTGGCGTCTGCCAGCATCACCGGTTTGTCCAGGTAGCGGTTAATCAACGGCAACGCATCGGCCAGCGCCAGGTTGTCGAGTACCAGTTTGCCGCTACGCCAGGCCAGAGCGCTGTCATCCGGGTTGAACGCTCGCACCTGCGGCGTGGCATCGCCCAGTCGGTAGCTGGCTTGCATGCCGGGGCTCAGCGGAACACTGGCGGACTGCCCGTCGCTGGAAACCTGTACGGAGCCTTCGAGCAGCCTGACCTGTACACGGTCTTCATACTCCCAGACGTTGAACTGGGTGCCGGTCACACGGACCTTGCCGGCGCCTGCGTAGACGACAAAGGGATGCTCAAGGTTATGGCTGACCTTGAAAAACGCCTCGCCCTTTTTCAAGGTGACCCGGCGCTCGTCCTTGTAGTTGCTGTAGACCAGCTCGGTGCCAAGGTTCAGTTCCACTTGGCTGCCGTCGCCCAGGGTGACCTGGCGCAAGCCGTTGGTGGCATCGAGCCTTTGATAGGCGTTGGGCAGCCAACCGGCTTCCCAACCCGTGAACGCAGCCAAGGGCAAGGCTGCCAGGCAGACCGCGGCGGCGACTGCATACGTGCGCAGGCGGCTACGGGGTTTGAGCGGGGCTACCGCCGGGAGTGGCGGCGCGTTGCGCGGTAAATGATCAGCGACATCCCAGATTTCCAGCATGGCCGCGTATTCGAAAGCATGCAGCGGATCAGCATCGTGCCATTGCTCAAAGGCCTGCCGTTCCGTGGTGGTGCAATCGCCCGCGTGCAGCCGCATGCACCAATGCGCGGCGGCGTCGGTGATAGCGTCATATTCGGCTTCTGAAAGGGACTGTTCGCTCATTAACTCATCCTGATTTCCCACAGTCTAACCTCTGCAGATGGAGGACGAGAACAGCAGTCATGGCTATTGCACATCAATTGGAACTTATTCTCGTTTGAAAGCACCTAAAAAATTCGGGACTGAAACACTCATTGCCAAATGGAGTATGACCATGTTCAAGAAAACCTTAGTCGCCTTGTGTGCAACCACCGCCTTGCTCAGTGCCGGCGCGGCCATGGCCGACAAGCCGGGCGCCGGCTGGATCCCTATCGAAAAAGCCATCGAAGTGGCCAAAACCAAGGCCGGTTATATCGAGGTTTATGCCGCCGAGGCAGACGACAACGGCTACTGGGAAGTCAAGGGCCGCAAGTCTGACGGCGTCGTGTATGAAGCCCGCATCGATGGCGCTTCGGGCAACGTCTTGCGTGACCAGAAAGACTGATTGACCCCCTTCGGGGGCCTGTTCAGGCCCCCGGATCCAATACCCGCCCCAGGTAGGTAATCAGGTACGTCAGTGAATCGGCGTTGGCCAGAATGGTGTCGATCCGTCGATCCGGATCCGACATGAACACTGACCGTGCGTCATTCAGTGTCTTTGCACCTGTCAGTTTCAACACCCTATCGCGCAACTGTGTAGAACCATAACGGCCGAAGTCATCCCAACGTTGCGCATATTCATCCCAGGATTTGAACAGCAGGGTGGCCGGAGTCAGCGTCGACAGGGCGGTATCGCGCAGGTTTGAAAGCGCCGTGTGCAACCTCAAACCGTCAGCAGTGCCCCGGTTAATCAGGTCCTGGAAGGGGCGCATGCTGTCCAGGTAAGCGATGTCCTCGGTCAGCGATGTCAAATGGCCCAGTTCATGAATCAAGGCGGCGGCCCGCGCATGATGGTCTACATCAAACGGCGTGTTGAGGTGGGGTTCATAGATGTGCATGCCGGGGTTGAAGAAAGCGTCCATCAAAAAGATTCTTCGCTCTCGGTCGGTGGGTATCACGAAGGCGAAGTTCGAACTGACAGCCCACTTGGCGCGGCCGATGACAAACCGTTGTGAGTTAGGGACGGTGAGTGTGTGATCGGTGAGCCCGTTGAGCATTTCCATGATGCGCGCCTGGACTTTCGCTAGCTGCCCGGGGTTAACGTTGAGGATGCCGAACATGTCGGTCAGAAAGCGCCCGACACGCGAATCGGCGTCAGGTTGCTGCGCAAACAACGCCACGTTGCGATGGCAGGTCACCGTGTAGTAAGTCGCCACATTGATCGCTTCGTTGATGCACTCGGCCATGAACGGCGACAACGCGCGAATGTTGTCCATGCCCTCTGCTTGAACATTGATGACCTCGCGAACAGCCCGGCGAGTGTTAAACCGGTTGAAAGGGCGCGACAGTGCCGGACCGAACTGTGGTTCGCGTCGAGTCAGGTCAAGCACCCACTGGCCTCTGGGGTTGCGCACGATGTAAGGCCCCGGATCTGACCCCAGGCTGACCCGCCAGTGGTCGCCGAGACGTTTTACCGGGTAGACCTTGCCCTCCACCGGCACAAAGTCCCGGTTGCTGGAAGCCTGCGTATAGACACGGTTCAGAGGGTTTCGCGAGAGGTCTGCCAGGGCCACTGTCGCGTCTTCAAAGTGCCGCATCCGCGTGCGCAAGGGGTCGGTGATATCCGGCTCGTCCGTGGGTATTTGCGCCGACACCGAGGGGGCTGAGTCTGGAAGCAGTGCATCCAACTCGCTGCGTAAGGACGCCAACGACGCCAAGCCCTGCACAAACTTGTGCATGCCAAGGCCGAAATGCTGCGCCTGCAAGGCATCGGCAGAGGTTTCGAACAGTTTGAAACTGCGCCACACCACCAGCGGAAATTTGAGTTTGCCGGCAAAGAATTGCAACGCCATGGGCACGCCCTCGCGTAACAAGCGGGTAATGCTGACCCACTGGTCTTTGCCGTCTTTTTCGAATTGGCAGGTGAGCATTTTCAGCAGTTGTTGGGCGTTGTCGGCAAACAGTTGCGGCAGAATATTGCGCGTCACGGGTGACGAGGCCAGGGTTATTCCCGTGTCATCGGCGGGTGCCGGGGTGCGTAACAGGTTGCGGTAGAGGGCCTGATGCGGGTCACCCAGTTGGCGAATGATCCACGCTTGCAGCGGCCCGGGCCGGTATATCTCGTCGATTAGATCGTCTTCATCCTCGTATTCCTTGATCACGCTTGACGGGCTGTAAGGCGCGTAAAGCACCCAGGGACCGGTTGCCGGTGGTTGCGGGCCAATCAGGTACAGGCCGGGCACCACCACCGGCACAGCGCCCGGTGTGGCGATCAGCGCCAATGGGCGCACCATCGCGGCCTTCTCGTTGAAAGCCTTGCGCGCCACGCCATCGGGCATGTCAAACACCTGCTGGATGAAGCCCCAGGCCTTGGCGCTCAGGCGTTCTTCGAGCTTTTCCTCGTGGGCATGGCGCAGCAGTTGCCAGGGCAATTGTTGACAAAACCGCCTCTGTCGCTGGCGCGTGTCCTCGGTAGCGGAGGTCAGCAAGGGCGTGAGCACGTCGCGGTAGTTGGTGGCGATGTCGACCTGGCGCACCAACTGTTCCACTGCCGCGCCATCCAGCGTTGGCGGCAGGGGCGTCGCACCGCGCGCGTGGGGACGAAGGTTATCGGCGTGCAGGTCGGGTAAGTGGCGCAGTGCAAAGTCGGTAAGGCTCAGGGCATGCCCAGTGAGCACCACGCGCTGCGGAATCAGAATGTCGTCCGGGTTTAATGCTTGGTCAGGGAAACGGTTCTTCAGCAACGCCTGCAAGCTGCTGGCGACGTGTTCGCGCAGCGATGGCACGCCGTGCAGGTAATCGCGTTGGTCGGGGGCGCTGAGGCGGTATTGCTCCAGCAATTCGGCGTGAAGCATCTGTTCATGCGGCGACGCCAGGCCAAGCCACACCGGCAAAGCTTGTTGCGCAATCATCGCTTGAGCGAGGGCTTTGGCGCGGCCGAGGTTAGACGGTGGCATCCGCTGCATCTCGCTGTCCAGGCAGTCCTGGAGTTGCCTGGGAGCCAGTGGCATGGCCAGCCAACGGTCAATGCCATCAATCTGGTAGTCCAGATAGCTCTGTTGGCGGTTATTGAGCAAATGCTCGTCGATGCGTTGCAGCGGCCCAAGGCGGAACACTTGATGAGGGGGGCGCTGGCTGATGGGTAAGTTCTGAAGCAAGGGCAAGCGCTTGTCCGCATGTGCCAGACGCTGTTCAAGCGCCTTGCGCAGGGCATATACCGAGGCGAACGGTTCGTGCCCACGCTGCGGTGTCCACAGGACAGCCTGGCCGGAGCGCTGAATGTCGGTACCACCGCGCTCCGTCAGCACAAAACAGTTGGCCAGGGGCCGCAGTTGCGGGTCATCGCCGATCTTCAGGGTTAAACCGTAGGCATCCGGCATAAAGCCTTCCAGTCCATGGCGTTTGTAGCGGGTCATGCTCTCAGGGCGCAGTACGGTGTCGAGAATTGCACAGTGGCGCGTGCTCAACGTTGTGTTCAGCTGCCGCAACTGCGCCTCGCTACGCAACCCAAGCATCAAGGCATAGTTCATCGAGTCTCGATGACGCTCCAGAAACTGGCGGGGAAGGGTGCGGATGTCATGTTCGACGAGGGGCTTCATGGCCTGCTCAATCACGGCGTTGAAGGTGCGGACGTCCAGGTTGCTCCAGCGCGTTGCCGTGCCCTCGCGCCGCTCGCTGTAAAGCCCGAATTCGGGCACATCGGTGACGGGTTCGGCGGTATTCGCCAGGCGCGCAATAAAGTGCTCAAGCATGCTTCGGGACTGCAGCGGGATACGCTCTTCCAGCGGCTGTGCCTGGCTGGCGTACGTGTTGGCGTACACATCGGTGGCGTCGATCTTCAGCAAGCGCCTGCTCAGTTCCTGATTCAGGCTGTGTATGGCCAGGCGGCGCAGTGTGGGGTGATTGTCCCGTTCCACCTGTAAGGCGGCATCGGCGGCCTGAAGCGCGAGCAACTGCTGTTTGGCCCGTTCTGCCTGCACTGTCGAAGGGCCGCCATGCTCAGCGCTGATCGGGTGAAGGCTCCAACGGCCTTCGGTGTCCATCCCCAGTAGACGGCTGTCGAGCATGGCGCGCACGTCCAGCGCGCAATCGAGCAGCGCTTCGAGGTCGATTGCGCCGCCGCTGCGGCGAAACAACCTGAGGGCATGTTCCAGATTGCTCAGTTGTTTGGCGGCGATGTCCTCGACCAGCGTGCTGAATACGCCGCCGTGTACCGGGCGCCCACTGACCTGCACCGCGTCCATGGCGATATACAGGCTGCGCTCCTCCAGGGAGAGGTAGTTCAACAGTTCATCCTGATGCCCGGCGGCTTTGAGCATGCTCAGCAGCGTGTCATTCAAATCGGCCAAATCTGTGAGCACTTGCAGCCCGCGTGTCTGCGTATAGAGGTAGGCGCAGGTGCCATCATTCATCATCAAGGTTGCGGCCAGCTCAACGTAATGTTGATAGGGCGCGTGAATGCTGACTTTTTCGACTTGCAGCGGACGGTGCCAGGCGCTGCGCGCTGCCTGGTCGGGAAGAAAAATGCCGAGTAATTCCTGATTCTCCGCCGCAGACACAATCTGCGCATGCTGCTTGAAGAACAGATCGGCACGGAACACGTCACTCATCACTTGAGTAAAGAATTCCAGGCGCGACTCGCCGTTGCCGGTGTCCTCGTTCCACCATGTCGTCAGCAAACCGGCAAGCAAGGGGCAAAGGACTTCGGCGGTTTCTTCCACCAGGCTTTCCCAGCGGGTTTGGTCCTGTGTACGTTCGGCCTCGGTGAAACCTGTGGTGACGTGCCGCGGGTTACTGAAGGTGCGACGCTGCCCAGCGGGCCACGTGTGCTTGAGGTAGTACTGCAACAACGTTTCGCTCAGCGTCGCCGAGGCTAACCATGGGTCAGTAGCGTGGCTGTCGTTGTCCGTCGAGGCGGTAAAGCTGTAAACCCGGGTGTCGCGTTGATCCAGGCCGGGAAAATACGTGCGCGCGGTTATGCCGAGCAGTGTGTCGAGCATGGACGACAAGCTGGGCGTGGTGCGCAACGCATCGAGCATGCGTTGGATATTGTGCTGCTGGTTGACGCCAATGGCGCGCTGCTGGTCTTCAAAAACGCCCCCGGCGATCAGCGCTGTCGCAAGGGTAAAAGGGCTGTCCGGGACAAAATTTTTACGTTCTTCTATCGTTAAAAATGCAATTAAATCAATGTTATCCGTTTCATTTTTCAAGCGATTTATAACGCTGGAAAGCAACGTCTCACGATTGTCGAACACCTCGATTCCACCGTACGGTGTAAAGAGCAAGGCCTTGTGGTCGTCAGGGCTGGGGCTCATTAAAAAGGCGCCTGCCAGCGACACCGTGGCGCTTCCTTCCATCTCCAACACGAGTTTTTCCACCACCATGGGCGCAGTGCGCTCTTCGCTGTCCTGGCGTGCCGCATCGGTGGCGTAGTACAGGGTGTCGAGCCAATCAAGGTCATTGAGCGTAAGCCCCAGCGCCTGTTCACGCGGCGTCGGCTGCTTTCTTCGGAATGGCTGGTGAAATTCTTCGAAAAAGTAAGGTGGGTTGACGCTGGCCATCGCTCGCTCCATCACGGCCAGAGTTGGCCAACTGATCGGCAGCGTAAAAGGTTCGGGCCTGCCCGTTGCGGTAGATAACTGCTGCAAAAGCGCCTGGGATGGCAAACGTCGATTGACAGCAACTGGCGGGCGCGTTGTTTAATCGCAGGTCTGGTTTCTCGTCTTGTCGCGCCTTCCAATCATAAATTCGGAGCTTCAGATGTCTACGCCGTCCAAGCTAGTTGAAGGTTCTCGTGTCTCCATCGGTTTCGGTGAGCTGGTGGCGTTACTGCAACAGGTATTTGTGCGGCACGGCACCTCGCCTGAGGTGGCTGCGATTCTCTCGCGCAATTGCGCCAGCGCCGAACGTGATGGCGCGCACAGTCATGGCATTTTCCGCATTCCCGGCTACCTCAGCACCCTGGCCAGTGGCTGGGTAGATGGCCGCGCAGTGCCCATTGTTAGCGATGTGGCTTCAGGTTTTGTGCGGGTAGACGCAGGCAATGGTTTTGCCCAGCCAGCGCTGGAAGCGGCCAGAGGGCTGTTGGTAGACAAGGCGCGCAGTGCCGGGATTGCCTTGCTGGCGATCCATAACTCCCATCACTTTGCCGCCTTGTGGCCCGACGTCGAACCCTTCGCCGAACAGGGGCTGGTGGCCTTGAGTGTGGTCAACAGCATGACCTGCGTGGTGCCCCATGGCGCCGACCGCCCACTGTTCGGCACCAACCCCATCGCCTTTGCCGCCCCGCGCGCCGATGGCCTGCCGATCGTGTTCGACCTGGCAACAAGCGCCATCGCCCATGGTGATGTGCAGATTGCCGCGCGCAAGGGCGAGCGCCTGCCGCCGGGCATGGGCGTCGACGGCCTGGGCCAGCCGACCCAGGACCCTAAGGCAATCCTTGAGGGCGGCGCGCTGTTGCCGTTCGGCGGGCACAAAGGCTCGGCGTTGTCGATGATGGTAGAGCTGTTGGCGGCAGCGCTGACCGGTGGCAATTTCTCGTTTGAGTTCAATTGGGCTGATCATCCTGGCGCGCGTACGCCCTGGACGGGTCAGTTGCTGATCGTGATCGACCCGAGCAAAACCGCCGGGCAAAGCTTTGCCGAGCGCAGCCAGGAATTGGTGCGGCAGATGCATGCAGCAGGGTTGCGGCGTTTGCCGGGGGATCGACGTCATCGCACACGGGCGAAGTCGGAGCAGGAGGGGATTGTGATCGACGTGCAGGAATTGGAGCAGTTACAGGCATTGGCGAACGGTTAAAAAGGGCAACGCCGGTGGCGTTGCCCTCAGGGCATCAGTTACGACGGCCCAGCAGCAGGCCTACGACCAGGCCGAAACCGGCGGAAATCGCCACGGTCTGCCATGGGTGACCACCGATATAGTTTACGGTGGCATCGACCACAGGCTTGCTGCGCTCGCGCACGTTGGACACCGAATCCAGGGCTTGCTTGAGCTTGATGGCGACCTGCTCACGCAGGGTTTCGCCTTCTTCGCCGACCAGCGACGCGCTGCTTTTGAGCAGTTTGTCGGATTCTTCGATCAATGCCGTCAGTTCACTGAAAGCTTGATCCTTGATTTGTTCTTCGACAGCTTGGGCGGCAGATTTGCGGGCCATTGTGTGACTCCTTGCAGGTGAATGTGACAGTGAACAATGGAGTATCGGGCTGCTGCAAAAGTTGCAGTTTTTTTGTGGCTGGGGAGTTTTGGGTGAAAAACCGGATCAGGAAATGGGGGGCTGGCGTGTAAGATGTCCTCTATTTTTGTAGCAGGGGATTTAACATGAGCTTCAATCTCGCAGACAAGACCCTGGCTGAGCGTGCTGAGCTGGAAGATGAAAAGTCGCGTCTTTATGATTTGTGGCAGGCGAACCTGGGTAAGGCCAAGGGGGAGGCGGCGCGGTTGTTTGGGGAGCGTGCGAAGCGTAAGGGAAAGTGGGCGGAGTGGGTGCGATCGGAGTTGGACGGGATGTCGCCGCCCGAGTTTTCCAACATGGTTCGTAGTGAGGTTAATAAGTTGATGGCGGCTAAGTAGGGGGTGTATCCGGTATTTTTGTGAGGGTTTGGATGGGTTCCGCTCTTACAGCGGGTCACTTTTGGAAAAGAGCCCCAAAAGTAACCAAAAGGGCTCTTGCCCCACCACTCGGCACCTCGCTATGGCTCGGTGTGCCCGCACTCCGGCTTGAATCCGTGGGCCGCCGCGATGGGC
>NZ_JAUTYR010000126.1:0-605 GCF_041946035.1 Pseudomonas sp. AMR01 | reverse complement strand
TTTATATTCTTCGTCCAGCTGTCGCAGCCATTCTATAGCTTCATCAAAGTCTCCCGAAGTATGGGTGATAAGCTCTTTAAAGATCTCAAAAAGCTTGTCAAAAGGAGGAACATTCTCTGCCTCAAATCTTTTGAAAATAAATCCTTTTCTAACATTATTCCTTTCCCTGCCCTAATTTAATAGTTAGGATCTATTTGTAACAGGACAGGGGAATAAATTTGTGTTAATTAGATGTGAGACTTGAGATGTGAGATGTGAGATATGAGATTTGGAATTTGGAAAATCATAGCTGTTTGAAACGACGGAGACGGCATGAATGCCGTCTGTACTGCATATAATGGCGAAGCCATTATGTCTTTTGCTTTTGTTTTTTGGCGGCCGGAAAGAGCACATTATTAAGGATGAGACGGTATCCAGGGGAAGTGGGATGCAATTCCAGTTCGGTTTTAGGATCTCCTACCATGTGTTGATAATCTTCGGGATCGTGAACTCCGTAAAATGTGAAAAATCCGTTGCCTTTGATTCCGTGGATATATTTTGCTTCGCCGTTGATCTTGCTTTCTCCCATGATCAGTACTGTAGGTTTTATGGTCGCAGGATCATAA
>NZ_JAUTYR010000125.1:0-606 GCF_041946035.1 Pseudomonas sp. AMR01 | reverse complement strand
CGAAGGTTTCGACGCTGATGGAGGTCGGCTCGGCCACGCCGATGGCGTAGGAGATCTGGATCTCGCAGCGATCCGCCAGACCGGCGGCAACGATGTTCTTGGCCACGTAGCGGGCAGCGTAGGCGGCGGAGCGGTCAACCTTGGACGGATCCTTGCCGGAGAAGGCGCCACCACCGTGACGGGCCATGCCGCCGTAGGTGTCGACGATGATCTTGCGTCCGGTCACGCCGGCGTCGCCCATCGGCCCGCCCACCACGAAGCGGCCGGTCGGGTTCACGTGGAAGAGCGTGTCGTCGTCGAGGAGGTCCCCGGGCAGGGTGGGACGGATGACCTGGTCGATCACGTCCTTGCGCAGCTGGTCGGCGCGGAAGGTCAGCCCGACCTCGCGCAGCTCGGCGTTGACCTCGTCGGAGCCGCCCGGCACCTCGCAGGTCAGGGCGGACCGCGAGTTTCCGGTCAGCGCGGAGGCGAGCACCCGCGCGTCGGCCTCGTGGTCGGCGTAGGCGTCGGGGAAGCCCGAGCGCTGCACCGCCTGGGCGGCCTCGGTCACCTCCATCTCGCGGTAGCCGTCGACCTCGACCAGGGCGTCGTAGAAGGCGTTGGTGG
>NZ_JAUTYR010000124.1:0-607 GCF_041946035.1 Pseudomonas sp. AMR01 | reverse complement strand
GCTTCTGGTCACCGCCAGCCATGCCCGCGACGTGCTTTGGACGATGGAGGAAGGGGCGTCCTGCGCCGGGCTTTCCGCCGTAGTGGGCGAGGTGCATGGCGGGCCGGAGGTGCTGGATTTCACCGCCACCAAACGGTTGTCGCTCAGGGCCGAGGCCTCGGGCGTGCCGCTCTATCTTATTCGCAGCGGCGATCCGGGGGGCTTGAGTGCGGCGCGGATGCGTTGGCGCATCGCCTCCCTGCCCGCGCAGGCGCATCCCGACGATCCACAGGCACCAGGTGCGGCGCGGTGGGACCTCGAGTTGTTTCGCGCCCGCGGCCATGCGCCCGGACGCTGGGTGGCCAGCCATGACCCCGAGAAACGCCAAAGCCCCCGCGCCGCGGATCGTCTCCGTCTGGTTCCCTATGCTGACGATGGAGCGGTGGAAACGGGTGATCGCCCAATACCGCAGCGTTCCGGGGGATGAGGTGCCGGTGGTCCTGTCACGCGACGGCAGCCATGGCCCGGTGGTCCATGGGCTGAGTGCGGCGGCGCAAACGCGCGGGATCGAGGCGGGCACGCGGGTGGTCGACGTGCAGGCCATCCACCCCGATCTGCATGTCGAGCC
>NZ_JAUTYR010000028.1:0-67069 GCF_041946035.1 Pseudomonas sp. AMR01 | reverse complement strand
CGAGTGGTGGGGCGAAGACCTTTTGGTTACTTTTGGGGCGTTTGCCAAAAGTGACCCGCTGTAAGAGCGGAACCAATATCAGCCTTCACTCAAACAACGGATATGTACTCAACCCAAAACCCAACCACCCACATTCCAGCTACTGCATCCAGCCTAAGGGCGCTTACGCTCCACAGCCCGCAACAGATGCGTCGGCGGCGTTTCGCAGCTGATCTTGCGCCCCAGCAGCGTCTCGATCGACGGCAACTGGTACGAGTCATCTTCACCAGCAAAGCTGATCGACACCCCCGCAGCGCCCGCACGGCCGGTGCGGCCAATACGGTGAACGTAGTCGTCCGGCACTTCCGGCAGGGTGAAGTTGATCACGTGGCTGATGCCGTCGATGTGAATCCCGCGACCGGCCACGTCGGTGGCCACCAGCACGCGAATCTTGCCTTCGCGGAACCCTTCGAGCGTCTTGATGCGCTTGTGTTGCGGCACGTCGCCCGACAGTTGCGCGGCGTTGACGCCATCGCGCACCAGGCGTTCTTCGATACGGCGCACTTCGTCCTTGCGGTTGGCAAAGACCATGACGCGCTCCCAACCGTTGTCGTTGATCAGGTTGTAGAGCAGCTTGTACTTGTCGGCACCGGCCACCGCGTAGATGTGTTGCTCAACGTTTTCGCTGGCAACGTTCAGCGCTTCGATCTCCACTATGGACGGGTCGGTTGTCCACTGCTTGGCGAGGTTCATCACGTCTTCGGTGAAGGTCGCGGAGAACAGCAGGGTCTGGCGCTCGTTTTTCGGCGGGGTCTGGCGAATGATCTGGCGTACTTGCGGGATAAACCCCATGTCAAGCATGCGGTCGGCTTCGTCCAGCACCATCACTTCGACCATGTCCAGGTGCACGTCGCCACGCTGGTTGAAGTCGAGCAGGCGGCCCGGCGTTGCAACCAGAATGTCGCAATGGCGCGCTTCGAGGTGCTTGAGCTGCTTGTCGAAGTCCATGCCGCCCACGAACGTCATGACGTTGAGGCCGGTGTACTTGGTCAGGTCGGCGGCGTCCTTGGCGATCTGCACCACCAGCTCCCGAGTCGGGGCGATGATCAGTGCGCGCGGCTCGCCCATGTAGCGTTCTTTGGGCGGCGGCGTCTCGAGCAACTGGGTGATGATCGAGATCAAAAACGCGGCGGTCTTGCCGGTGCCTGTTTGCGCGCGGCCAATGGCGTCTTTGCCCGCCAGGGTGAAGCCCAGCACTTGCGCCTGGATCGGCGTGCAGTATGGGAAGCCCAGATCCTGGATGGCGTGCATCAATTCCGGGGACAGTTTGAAATCGTGGAAGCGGGTTTTACCCTCCAGCGGCTCGACGGCGAAGTCTTCGAGTTTCCACGGGATAACCGGCGGTTTCGGCGCGCGTTCACGGCGAACTGCTTTCGGCGCAATAGCAGGCGCTGGTGCGGCCTCGGCAGGGGTGGCCTGTTCAGACAGTGTCACCGACGGCTTTTTCTCAGAAGCGACAGGTACGATCCGGTCGGGCTGTTTGCCGTCATTGCGGCGGCTGGCAGTAGGGACAGGAGCACTGGGAACAGGCGCGAACGGCTCAGCCTCGCTTTTGCCAAACATCTTCTTAAGTGCTTTGAGCACGGTGATCTCATTAATTGATTAAGGAATGTACGCCGGCCAGTGTAATGCAAGAATCGGGCGCGGCGTAGTGCGTCTGTCATGTGGCTACATAATGTGCGGCATTCAGCCCAGGCGAGCGCTCAACCACGCACCTATGTCGTGTATCTCCTGGGGTAACACTTCGTGACCCATTGGGTATTCCTGCCATGTCACGGTGACACCACGGGACTTCAAATGCTCATAGGCACTGCGGCCCATTGCGTTCTGCACCACGTCGTCGAGCTGGCCGTGCAAGCACAAGGCAGGAATGCGCTGCTGGCTGGCGGACAATTCCAGCTCATCGCCAAACGTCGGCGCGTAAGTGGAGAGGGCAATTACGCCACCCAATGGGCCCTGCCATTTAAGGAAGGCGGTGTGAAACACCACTGCGCCACCCTGGGAAAAACCCGCCAGAAAAACCCGCGAGGCGTCTATTCCGGTTCTCTTCTGATCTTCGATCAAATCGGTAACGGTGTTTGACGAGATTTCCAACTCTTCCAGGCTGATGGCACGGGCCGGGCTCATGGCCTTGATGTCGTACCAGCTGGGCATCTCATAGCCGCCGTTTATCGTCACCGGGCGGGTCGGCGCCTGGGGCAAAACGAAGCGGGTTGTCAGCAAGGTTTCCTGCAGTGCCTCAGCCACCGGCAAAAAGTCGTAGCGATCGGCACCCAGGCCATGCAGCCAGATAACGCAGGCGTCTGCGGGCTTGGGGGGCTGAAGAATCAAGGGTTCGGTCATGTCTGCTCCATATAAGTGCGTGCGCTCCGATTGGGTGCGTCGGAACGGTGCGCAATGTGTTGATCTGTTAAGAGAATGTCGCAACGTTGAATCTTTTTCTATTGACCATGGGCTGAAACGACTCAGCCAGCACTCTGGTACGGGGCTTGCTATGTGTAGGTCGATGTCAGAACTATCCCAGGACGGTAACACTATCAGTGACTGCCGCTTGTGGGATAGCAACTGGAATTACTGCGACGACTTCATGCCGCTTGACCTAAAAAAAGCCAACACAGGTCGATATCGCCTCATAAGGGTGCGCTGAGGTTCTAGCTCCGACACAACAAGAGCAAAACTGGAGGTTTGAATGAAGGTATTGAAATCCACCCTGGCCATCGTGTGTGCGGCGGCTGTACTGGGTGTGAGTGGTTTCGCCCAAGCCGGCGCCACCCTGGACGCCGTGCAGAAGAAAGGCTTTGTGCAATGTGGCGTGAGTGACGGCCTGCCGGGTTTCTCGGTACCCGATGCCAGCGGCAAGATCCTGGGGATCGACGCTGACGTGTGCCGCGCTGTGGCTGCTGCCGTTTTCGGCGACGCGACCAAAGTTAAATTCAGCCAGTTGAATGCCAAGGAGCGTTTCACCGCGCTTCAGTCCGGCGAAGTCGACATTCTGTCCCGTAACACCACCATGACCAGCTCTCGCGATGCCGGCATGGGCCTGAAATTCCCGGGTTTCATCACCTACTACGACGGTGTTGGCTTCCTGGTGAACAACAAGCTGGGTGTTAAAAGTGCCAAGGAACTGGACGGTGCAACCATCTGCATCCAGGCCGGTACGACCACTGAGCTGAACGTGTCGGACTACTTCCGCGCCAACAACCTCAAATACACCCCAATCACCTTCGACACCTCTGATGAAAGCGCCAAGTCGCTGGAATCCGGTCGTTGCGACGTGCTGACCTCCGACAAGTCCCAACTCTACGCACAGCGCAGCAAGCTGGCCTCGCCAAAGGACTACGTGGTTCTGCCGGAAACCATTTCCAAAGAACCGCTGGGCCCAGTTGTACGTAATGGCGACGACGAGTGGCTGGCCATCGTGCGCTGGGTTGGCTACGCCATGCTCAACGCTGAAGAAGCCGGTATCACTTCGAAAAACGTCGAAGCTGAAGCCAAGTCCACCAAGAACCCGGACGTTGCGCGTCTGCTCGGTGCTGACGGTGAATACGGCAAAGACCTGAAAGTGAAGAAAGACTGGGTCGTACAGATCGTCAAGCAGGTGGGTAACTACGGCGAAGTCTTCGAGAAAAACCTCGGCAAGACTACCCCGCTGGAAATCGACCGTGGCCTGAACGCACTGTGGACCAATGGCGGCATTCAATACGCTCCCCCAGTACGCTGATCGTTGATGGTTCTGTCACCCGGCGGGCCAACCGCCGGGTGATGTTCTGTTCCATTTTTCCCGGGGCACTTCATGCAAAATCAAATCGGCGCACCAAAGCAGAAGCTCAGCTTCAGCGATCCCAAAGTGCGTGCGTGGCTCTTCCAGATCATCACGATTGTGGCGGTGGTCTCGCTGGGCTGGTACCTCTTCAACAATACCCAGACCAACCTTCAACACCGGGGCATTACTTCGGGTTTCGACTTTCTTGAGCGCAGTGCCGGCTTCGGCATCGCTCAACACCTGATCGACTACACAGAATCGGACAGCTATGCCCGGGTCTTTGTCATCGGTCTGCTCAACACCTTGCTGGTGACGGTAATCGGCGTGGTCCTGGCGACCTTGCTCGGTTTCATCATCGGCGTGGCACGGCTGTCGCCGAACTGGATGATCAACAAGCTGGCGACCGTGTATGTGGAAGTATTCCGCAACATTCCGCCGCTGCTGCAAATCCTGTTCTGGTACTTCGCGGTGTTCCTGACCATGCCGGGGCCGCGCAACAGCCACAACTTTGGCGACACCTTCTTTGTCAGCAGCCGTGGCCTGAACATGCCGGCAGCGATTGCCGCTGACGGGTTCTGGCCATTCGTGGTCAGTGTGGTGGTGGCGATCATCGCGATTGTGCTGATGACCCGCTGGGCCAATAAACGCTTCGAGGCGACGGGCGTACCGTTCCACAAGTTCTGGGCCGGGCTGGCGTTGCTCATCGTGATCCCGGCGCTGTGCGCGCTGATCTTCGGCGCACCGCTGCACTGGGAAATGCCAAAGCTGGCAGGTTTCAACTTTGTCGGCGGCTGGGTACTGATCCCTGAACTGCTGGCACTGACCCTGGCGCTTACGGTCTACACGGCAGCGTTTATTGCCGAGATCGTGCGGTCGGGCATCAAGTCCGTCAGCCACGGCCAGACCGAAGCCGCGCGCTCCCTGGGCCTGCGCCCTGGGCCGACGCTGCGCAAGGTCATCATCCCGCAAGCCCTGCGGGTGATCATTCCGCCGCTGACCAGCCAATACCTGAACCTGGCGAAAAACTCGTCACTGGCCGCCGGTATCGGCTACCCGGAAATGGTTTCGCTGTTTGCCGGCACGGTGCTCAACCAGACCGGCCAGGCCATCGAAGTGATTGCTATCACCATGAGCGTGTACCTGGCGATCAGCATCAGCATTTCGCTGCTGATGAACTGGTACAACAAGCGCATTGCGCTGATCGAGCGGTGAGGAAACACGCATGAGTACGCATACTTTCAAACCTGATATGCCGCCGCCGAACAAAGTGTTCGGGCCGATGGCCTGGATGCGCGCCAACCTGTTCTCCAGTTGGCTCAACACCCTGCTGACGTTTCTGGCGTTTTACCTGATCTACCTGATCGTGCCGCCGATTCTGCACTGGGCAATTCTCGACGCCAACTGGGTCGGCACCACGCGTGCCGACTGCACCAAAGAGGGCGCCTGCTGGGTGTTTATCCAACAGCGCTTCGGGCAGTTCATGTACGGCTACTACCCCGGCGACCTGCGCTGGCGTGTGGACCTGACCGTGTGGCTGGCCATCGTTGGCGTGGCGCCGTTGTTCATCTCGCGTTTTCAACGCAAGGCGGTCTACGGCCTGAGCTTCCTGGTGCTGTATCCGATCATTGCCTATTGCCTGCTGCACGGCGGAGTGTTCGGCCTGACCAATGTCGCGACCAGCCAGTGGGGCGGCCTGATGCTGACCCTGGTGATCGCCACGGTCGGTATCGCCGGCGCCTTGCCGTTGGGCATCGTGCTGGCGCTGGGACGGCGTTCGAACATGCCGGCGATTCGTGTGGTCTGCGTGACCTTCATCGAATTCTGGCGCGGCGTGCCGTTGATCACCGTGCTGTTCATGTCTTCGGTCATGCTGCCGTTGTTCTTGCCCGAAGGCATGGGCATCGACAAACTGCTGCGGGCCTTGATCGGCGTGATCCTGTTCCAGTCGGCCTACGTGGCTGAAGTGGTGCGCGGTGGCTTGCAGGCGATTCCCAAAGGTCAGTACGAAGCAGCTGCAGCGATGGGCCTGGGTTACTGGCGCAGCATGGGCCTGGTGATTCTGCCGCAAGCCCTGAAGCTGGTGATCCCGGGCATCGTCAACACGTTTATTGCGCTGTTCAAGGACACGAGCCTGGTGATCATCATCGGCCTGTTCGACCTGCTCAACAGCGTCAAACAAGCCGCCGCCGACCCGAAATGGCTGGGCATGGCCACTGAAGGCTACGTGTTCGCCGCCCTGGTGTTCTGGATTTTCTGTTTTGGTATGTCGCGCTATTCCATTCATTTGGAACACAAGCTCGACACAGGCCACAAGCGTTAGGAGTTGATGTTATGAGCGAAGCGATCAAACAGCCTGTGAGCCCTGAAGGCATTATCCAGATGCAGGGCGTCAACAAGTGGTACGGCCAGTTCCACGTGTTGAAAGACATCAACCTCAACGTCAAGCAGGGCGAGCGTATCGTGCTGTGCGGCCCGTCGGGTTCGGGCAAGTCCACCACCATCCGCTGCCTCAACCGTCTGGAAGAGCACCAGCAAGGCCGCATCGTGGTCGATGGTGTTGAGCTGACGAACGACCTCAAGCAGATCGAAGCGATCCGCCGTGAAGTCGGCATGGTGTTCCAGCACTTCAACCTGTTCCCGCACCTGACCATCCTGCAAAACTGCACGCTGGCCCCGATGTGGGTGCGCAAGATGCCCAAGCGCAAGGCCGAAGAAATTGCCATGCACTACCTTGAGCGTGTGCGCATTCCGGAGCAGGCCCACAAGTTTCCGGGGCAACTGTCCGGCGGCCAGCAACAGCGTGTGGCGATTGCCCGTGCGCTGTGCATGAAGCCGAAAATCATGCTGTTCGATGAGCCGACGTCGGCACTCGATCCGGAAATGGTCAAGGAAGTACTCGATACCATGATCGGCCTCGCTGAAGACGGCATGACCATGTTGTGCGTGACCCACGAAATGGGCTTTGCCCGCACCGTGGCCAATCGCGTGATCTTCATGGACAAAGGCGAAATCGTTGAGCAGGCGGCGCCAAATGACTTCTTCGACAACCCGCAGAATGACCGGACCAAGATGTTCTTGAGCCAGATTTTGCATTGATCGACGGTTGAAACAATAAACCCGGCCTTGTGCCGGGTTTATTGTTTGGGGCTAGGACGCTTTAAGTGCTTCAGCGTCGTGGTGCACCGTGTAGGTGAAGGCGCCGCGCATGTCCGCACCTTCGGCCAACGCTTTTGCGTCAGCCAGCAAGTGCGGGTGACGATCCAATAAACGCATCAACACCACCAGGGGTTTGGGGGCAAGAAGCTCGCCGCGTTCGTAGCGGGAGAATGCGTTGTGGCCGCCACCTGAGAGCAATTCCACTGCTTCTTTTTGGGTAAGGTGCAGTTTGCGGCGGGTGCGTTTGATCTCGGCGCCGATCATTTGCCGAGCCGCGAGGACCAACTCGTCCATTGCTGCGTCGTAGCGGTCTGTACTGTCGTTGTTTGGGTCCCAGAAGCCGTCGCCGCACTCCGTGCATTCCCAGCCTGAGAGATTGTCGACCCGACGCTCCATGCCTTTAACGCTGATGGTTTCGCTACGGCCTTCGAAATACATCAGCCCATTGGGCGCGCCGCAGATGTAGCAATTTTTAACCTTCATAGGTTTTTCTCCTTGAAGGAGATCACCGGAGGGTCACCGTCCGGGGAGTAAGTGACCTTGATGTAAATCTCCCTGTCTTTTGCGTGCGTGTGGTACACGTCCTGCCAAACCCGAGGGCTCCCGTAAGTGGTCATCGACTTGTACAACATCCTGTTTTGTAGCTCGTAAATAACGACCTGCATCGCCTCAACACTCAAATCAAGGTTCTGACCGGATTTTTTAGCCGTCCTCGTAAACGCTTTGCTTCCTAGCCGCCTCACATCAGCCTTTATCAGCGCCAAGTCGTAATGAGGTGTGTACTTTTCCATAAGACACCCGAGTCCAATAATTACCCTCACAGGGTAATTTTACCAATCGAAAATACTGCTCCTTTTGTTGCCTCAGAACCCTAGCCCGTTGCCTTTGTAGGCAGCTCCGAATAGGCTGTAGGAAAATTCATCCTATGATTGGACGAAAGTGCCAAACCCATGACAGACATCGCCCCTTTGATCAAACGCTCCCTGGTTGATCAGGCCCTTGAGCAACTGCGCCTGCGCATCAGCAAAGGCGTGTGGGCCATTGGCGAGCGCCTGCCCACCGAGCCCGAGTTGTCTGCCGAGTTGGGCATCAGCCGCAATACCGTGCGCGAAGCCATGCGCGTGCTGGCGTTTTCCGGGTTGATTGACATTCGCCAGGGCGATGGCAGTTACCTGCGCTCCATGACCGACCCGTTGGGGACGATGCGCGCGTTATCGCATTGCACGATCAGCCAGGCGCAGGAGACGCGGCAAATACTCGAAGTGGAAGCGATTGGCCTGGCGGCCGTGCGCCGAACCGATGAAGACCTGAACGGTTTGCGCGCGGCGCTCAATGCCAGTGCCGAGCTGTATCACGGTGATTTGGAGGCCTATATCAGCGCCGACCTGGTGTTTCACCAGCGCTTGGTGGACGCGGCACACAACCCGGCGTTGAGCGAGCTGTACCACTACTTCTCCGCCATCGTCGGCGCCCAGCTGCGCCAGACCCTGAACATTTCGCTGCGTCGCCAGGCGGTGTTCGACCTGCATATCGCCCTGCTCGAAGCCGTCGAACGCCAAGACCCGGAACGCGCCAAATCCCTCTGCCGGCAGTTGATCAATGAACCCTGAAAACACGCTTGAAGAACTGTTGATCGACGCCGAGGCGGACGACGAAGTGGTGCAACCCAGCCAACCCGCCGTCAGTCGCCCGTGGCTGTTGCTGCTCGGCTTGATTCTGGTGGCGTTGAACCTGCGCCCGGCGCTGTCGAGCATGTCGCCGTTGCTGAGCGAGGTGTCCGCCAGTTTGGGGTTGTCGGCCGCCAAGGCCGGTTTGCTGACCACCTTGCCAGTGCTGTGCCTGGGCTTGTTCGCGCCGCTGGCGCCAATGCTGGCGCGGCGTTTTGGCGCCGAGCGCGTGGTGTTGGGCATTCTGCTGACGCTGGCCGGCGGCCTCATCCTGCGCAGTGCTTTGGGTGAGGTCGGGTTGTTCGCCGGCAGCCTGATCGCCGGCGCGAGCATCGGTATTATCGGGGTGTTGTTGCCCGGCATCGTCAAGCGCGACTTCGCTAAACAAGCCGGCACCATGACCGGCGTCTACACCATGGCACTGTGCCTGGGCGCGGCATTGGCAGCGGGCGCCACGGTGCCGTTGAGTCATTACTTCGACAACAGTTGGAACATCGGCCTGGGTTTCTGGATTTTGCCCGCACTGGTGGCGGCGCTGTGCTGGTTGCCGCAGGTTCGGCAAAAGCACGGCGCGCATCAAGTCGCCTATCGGGTGAAGGGCTTGCTGCGCGACCCGCTGGCCTGGCAGGTGACGGTGTACATGGGCTTGCAGTCGTCGCTTGCCTACATCGTGTTTGGCTGGGTGCCATCGATCCTGATCAGCCGTGGCCTTAGCGCCACTGAAGCCGGGTTGGCGTTGTCGGGTTCGATCATCGTGCAACTGCTCAGCGCCCTGACCGCGCCTTGGCTGGCGACCCGTGGCAAGGACCAGCGCCTGGCCATTGTGGTGGTGATGCTGTTGACGCTGGGTGGGCTGTTCGGCTGTTTGTATGCGCCGCTTGAGGGGCTGTGGGGCTGGGCGATTCTGCTGGGATTGGGCCAGGGGGGCACGTTCAGCCTGGCGTTAACCCTGATCGTCTTGCGTTCGCGCGATGCTCACGTGGCAGCCAACCTGTCAGGCATGGCCCAGGGCATCGGCTACACCTTGGCTTCGTTGGGCCCGCTGGCCGTCGGCGTGCTGCACGACTGGACCGGTGGCTGGGGCGCCACGGGCTGGGTATTTGGCGTGATCGGCCTGGGCGCGATTGTTGCGGGGCTGGGCGCAGGCCGCGCGGCCTACGTGGGTGTCACCAGCGAGAGCGTCAAGCGCTCATAGGCCTGGATCAGATGCTTTGAATGCGGCACCGGTATTTAGCGGTCAGGGTGACGGAGCCGTCGATGAGCGCCTCAGCGTCTATTCTTTCAGCAGGTCTTGCTGTGAAAGGGTGTGTGGGGCAAACGCGTGCGGTGAAGTTGCCCCCTGTTATAGCGTTGTTTTAGGCACGCGCAGCGACCGGGAAAACGGGAGAGAATTTATCGCCGGGATGAAACGCGGGGATGCAACTTTCCCTTATGTCAGGGTGGCAATGAAGCGCCGAGCGTGTTGATTAAAAAATCACAGTTTGGCCATCGTTGTCGTAGTTGTTGTATCGCTGCGCCATAAACATTCGGCTATGTTTTCGCGCGGGTTGATTTCCGCAATCTGTTAATTGGGTTCCGGTAATCATGTTGCTGCGAACAGTTCGAAACGGTTCGATGTCCCGCTGCGGCAGGCAGGCCGGGCGAGTTGGTCGCTCTCGATGAGGGCGCTATGGCGGGCAACTCTGCAGACCGAGGTTCGCGGCAGGCGGCTTCTGACTCGGCCACGTTGGCTCACTGGTCTCACGCTCAAGTGCTCGTGGTGGATGACCATCGCACCTACCGTTTGCTGCTGGGGGCCATGCTGGAAAAGCTCGGTGTGGCCTATCGGTGTTGTGACAACGGCCAGCAGGCATTGCACGCGCTGGACGCTGACCGCTTCGACCTGGTGATCACTGACTGTCGAATGCCGGTGATGGACGGTTTCACCATGACCCGTGAGCTGCGCCGTCGCGAGAGGGCCGAGGGGCGTGCGGGAATCATTGTGCTGGCGCTGACCGCAGGCCTGGGGCCGGAGGACATCCGCCAATGTGAGGCGTGCGGGATGAATGGTTGGCTGACCAAGCCCCTTGGTCTCGCGCAGTTGGACGAGGTGCTGCGTTGCTGGTTGAACCCTTCGCAAGCCGCAGCGCCTGCCGACAAGCCCACGGGCTCACCGCGTGTGCGCAACATTTCCATTCCCAGCCGAGCGAGCCTGATCGAGACGTTCGGCACGTGGGAGGTGGTCGAGCCGATGCTGCTCAGTCTGCTTCAGGAGGCCCACGCGGACCTTGCCGTGTTGACAGGTGCCCAAGCGAGCCTGGACGCCAGCCTGACTACGCAGTGTTTGCACCGTTTGGTAGGCAGTGTCGCCTTTTTGGGTGAGAGCGGTCTGGAAGACGAGGCGATCAAGCTGATCAATGCCGTGCATTTATCCGGGGTCGAGCTGAACCAAACCGCCTTGAATCAGTTGCGCGAGGGCATCAACTTGTATCTTGATTATTTGGCTCAGCTGTAGAGTTGACGAAGGAATTTATACATTTGTGCGTAGTACGTTTCCGTATGTTTTTTCTCTTTGTTATGTGGGAGTTTGTGGCGGGCTCTTTAAACACGGGGCGGAACAGAAAGTGGCTAATTATTTCCTATTGTTGCTAAAAGACTATCGCGCTATGTTTGCAGTCTCAAATTGCCATCATGGAAAAGTCGATGATCCGCGTCATTATTGCTGACGATCACCCTATCGTTCGTGTGGGCCAAAGAGTGGTGATCGAGGCGAGTGGTAAATACAAAGTAGTCGGCGAGGCAGATGGCCCCGATCAACTGCTTGATCTGGTCGATCGAATCCCTTGCGACGTGATCGTCACGGATTTCGCGATGCCCGGAAATCAACAGGCCGACGGCTGCGGGTTGTTGGGTTTGTTGAACCGCAGGTACCCTGACTTGCCTGTGATCCTGGTGACCATGTTTGCCAATGTCGCGACCCTGAGAGCCGCCTTTGGCCACGGTGCCAAGGGTGTTATTGCCAAAAGCGCGTCTGCCAGGGAGTTACCCAAAGCATTGATGTCGGTGACGCAGGGGCGCACTTTTGTCAGTGAGTGCCTGCGCGTGCAACTGGACCAGGCCTGCTTGGCGCGGCCCACTCAAACGCCCAAGTTGTCGGGTAAAGAACAGGAAGTAGTGCGCATGTTGGCCAGCGGAATGACGGTCACCCAAATTGCTGCACGGGTTAATCGGAGTATTTCGACTATTAGCAAACAGAAGAGTACAGCGATGCATCGGTTGTGTATTACCACAGATGTTGATTTGTTCAATTACGCGCGTGACGCGGGCATGGTGCCTTAAACTTCGTGGCAAGTTTCTTCGGATCTTATTCGGGTAGTAAAGGCAACTAATGACAATGTTCAGGCGGTGTTTAAAGTTCGGCGCATGATTGTTTTCATACGCTGGAGCTGAACGCATTACGGCTGAAGGCCTGGTCTGACAATGACCAGGCATCATAAAAGCCGAGGGACGCACGCCGAGCACGCGCATCCCGCTCATTTACAGAGCAAATGGTCATGGCCTTCCCCGCGTCCGCAGACTATCGTGCAGCCCTGATAACAATGAACTGCGGAGCCTGCTTATGAGTGATGCCCACAACGCCCTGATCACGAGTTTTTACCAGGCGTTCCAACGCCTCGACGCCGAAGCCATGGCCGCCTGTTACACCGACGACGTGGTGTTCAGCGACCCGGCTTTTGGTGAGCTGCGCGGCCGTGACGCCGGCGACATGTGGCGCATGCTCACCACTCGCGCCAAAGACTTTTCTCTGACGTTCGACCATGTGCGCAGTGACGAAACCACCGGCAGCGCCCATTGGGTAGCGACGTACCTGTTCAGCGCCACCGGCAATACGGTGGTCAACGACATTGGCGCGCGGTTTGTGTTTCGCGACGGCAAGATCAGCGAACACCACGACCACTTTGACCTGTGGCGCTGGTCCCGGCAGGCGCTGGGTATCAAGGGCCTGTTGCTGGGCTGGTCGCCCGCGTTGAAAAACGCCGTGCGCGTGCAGGCACTCAAAGGCTTGAAGGCATTTCAGGCCAGTCGTTGATAAGATTGGTGCCCCTTTGCTGTGCCGAATTCACCCGTGACCACGCCTGAACCCAAACCCTGGTTTGTCTACCTGGTGCGCGCCGCTAACGGCTCGCTGTATTGCGGCATCAGCAATGACCCGCAGCGCCGCTTTGCCTCGCATCAAAGCGGCAAGGGCGCGCGGTTTTTTCTGTCGAGCCCGGCGGTAGCGCTGGTGTACACCGAGCAATGCGCGAGCAAAGGTGATGCGCTGCGCCAGGAGCGGTTGATCAAGAAGTTGAAGAAGAGCGCCAAGGAGTGCCTGGCGGCGAGTGGTGAATCACGCTGACTGATAGGTGCTCATCACGCCCATTCACGGTGTCTCGCGCTAAGCTAGCGGCTCATTTGTTTAGCGGAGCCTGGCATGTCTGAGTTGATCCTCCACCATTACCCGCAATCTCCCTTTGCTGAAAAAGCCCGCTTGCTGCTGGGCTTCAAAGGCTTGTCCTGGCACTCCGTGCCGGTGCCGCCGATGCTGCCAAAACCTGACCTCACGGCACTGACCGGCGGCTATCGCAAGACGCCGGTGTTGCAGGTTGGCGCGGATATCTACTGCGACACCGCCTTGATCGCCCGTCGCCTGGAGCAGGAAAAAGCCGCGCCAGCGCTCTTTCCGCGTGGGCATGAAATCACCACCCAAGCCTTCGCCGCCTGGGCCGACAGCGTGGTGTTTCACCATGCCGTGAGCCTGGTCTTCCAGCCGGAATCGGTGGCCGTGCGTTTTGCCAGATTGCCGCCGGACGTGTTGAAGGCGTTTGTCGCTGACCGCGTGGCGCTCTTCAGCGGCGGCACGGCGAACAAGATTCCGCCCGAGCTGGCGCGGCATCAATGGCCAGCGATCATGCTGCGTTTGGAGCAGCAGTTGCAGCATGAGTCGGGCGACTTCCTGTTTGGCGAAGCGTCGATTGCCGACTTTGCCCTGGCCCACGTAATGTGGTTTCTCAAGGCCACGCCGGTTACTGCGCCGTTGGTGGATGAGTACCCGGCGGTCGTGGCCTGGCTGGGTCGGGTGCTGGGCTTTGGGCATGGCACCGCCAGCGACATAAGTGCCGAGCAGGCGCTGGAAATTGCCCGCAACGCGACGCCCGCGCCATTGCCGGACGAAGTCTTTGTTGACCCCAACGGCTTCAAGGCTGGCCAACAGGTCACCATTGCCGCAACGGACTACGGCGTCGATCCGATCGCCGGCGAGTTGCTCTTTGCCGGGCGCGAAGAGCTGATTCTGCGCCGCACAGACGAACGCGGTGGCATCGTCCACGTACATTTCCCGCGTTTCGGGTTCCGCCTGCAGGCGCAATAAACAGATTATTTTCAAAAACAGGTGAGGTAAATCCACCGCCCAACCGTGTAGTGCTTGAAACTGCGATCTATTCGCATTAACAGCGTTTTCTACACGGGTTCTCACAGCATGAAGTCGACGGCGGGCGGTTTGGTTAAACAGTGGCTGGGAGCCTCGGTATTGGCGATCTCGGGGTTGGCGTTGCTGCCCCTGAGCATCGCGCAGGCGCAGGAGCAGCAAAGCGCCCGGTTTACCTTTGCCCTGGCAGCCAAACCGCTGCCCCAGGCCTTGAGCGATTTCAGCCGCGTCACCGGCATCAGCGTAATCTACACCGACGAAGCGCCCTACGGCCTCAGTGCCCCAGCGGTGAGCGGGCAGATGAGCGCCACCCAGGCCCTGCAACGCTTGCTCGGCAACTCGGGCTTTACCTTCCGCCAGGTCGACGCTCACACGCTGGCCCTGGAGCCGGTGCCCACCGACGGCGCAGTCAACCTCGGCGCCACCACCATCAGCGGCGCCAGCCCCGTCCAGGACAGCACCAGTTACCAGCCACCGCCGACCAGCTCGGTGATGCGCTCCCACGGCTTGCTGCTGGAAACCCCGCAAACCGTCAACGTGGTGCCCGCCCAAGTGCTGCGTGACCAACAACCGCGCAACCTGGACGACGCCCTGGGCAATGTCAGCGGCATTACCCAGTCCAACACCCTTGGCAGCACGCAGGACGCGGTGATGTTGCGCGGCTTTGGCGACAACCGTAACGGCTCGATCATGCAGGACGGCATGCCCGTGGTGCAGGGCCGCGCGCTGAACGCCACCGCCGAACGTGTCGAGGTGCTCAAAGGCCCATCGTCGTTGCTGTATGGCATTCAGGACCCGGGCGGCGTGGTCAATATCGTCAGCAAAAAGCCTGAACTGGTGCAGTCCACGTCCTTGACCGCGCGCGGCTCGACCTTCGGCGACGGCAAAAACGGCAGCGGCGGCAACCTCGATACCACCGGCCCCATTGGTGACAGCGGCCTGGCCTATCGCTTGATCGTCGACCATGAAGACGAAGATTACTGGCGCAACTACGGCACCCACCGCGAGACGCTGGTGGCGCCGTCTCTGGCCTGGTACGGCGACACGACCCAGGTCGTGTTCGCCTATGAACACCGCGAATTCCTCTCGCCGTTCGACCGTGGCACCGCCATCGACCCGAAGACCAACCACCCGTTGAACATCCCGGCGACGCGTCGCCTGGATGAGCCGTTCAATAACATGGAAGGCCGCTCCGACCTCTACCGCCTGGAAGTCGATCACGATTTGAACGACGACTGGAAAGCGCATTTCGGCTACAGCTGGAACCGCGAAACTTACGACGCCAGCCAGGTGCGCGTGGCCAAGGTCAACACCAACGGCACCCTGACCCGCAGCATGGACGGCACGCAAGGTGCGCTGACCACCGACCGCTTTGCCACCACCAGCCTTGAAGGCAAGGTCAACGTGGCTGGCATGCAGCATGACCTGGTGTTCGGCCTGGACGATGAGTACCGCAAAATCTACCGCGCCGACCTCATCCGCCAGGCGCCGCGTGGCACCTTCAACTACAACAATCCGGTGTACGGCAATGAAGTGGCGGGCACCACCGTCAGCGCGCCGGACAGCAACCAGATGGACCAACTGCGCAGCGACTCGCTGTTCTTCCAGGACGCCATTCACCTGACCGACCAGTGGATTCTGGTGGGCGGCGCGCGCTATCAGATGTACGACCAATACGCCGGCAAAGGCGTGCCGTTCACCGCCAACACCGATGGCAACGGCCAGAAGTGGGTGCCGCGCGCGGGCCTGGTGTACCGCTACACCGATGAGTTGTCGTTCTACGGCAGCTACACCGAGTCGTTCAAACCCAACTCCACCATCGCGCCGCTGGCCAACAAAAGCGTGCTGGATGGCAGCCTGGAGCCGGAACAATCCAAGGCCTGGGAATTGGGTACCAAGTTCGACCTGCCGGGGCGCATCACTGCGAGCGCGGCGCTGTTCAACATCGAAAAACGCAATGTGCTGGTGCAGGTCGGCGATGGCCTGACCTCGGTGTACAGCGTCGCGGGCAAAGTACGTTCCCGTGGTTTGGAACTCGACGCCAGCGGCCAGTTGACTGACCAGTGGAGCCTGATCGGCAGTTACGCCTACACCGACGCCGAGGTGACTGAAGACCCGGACTTCAAAGGTAACCGCCTGCAGAACGTCGCGAAAAACACCGGCTCGCTGTCGGCCGTGTATGACTTCGGCAGCATCCTGGGCGGCGACCAACTGCGTGTCGGCGCGGGCGCACGCTATGTCGGCGAGCGGGCAGGGGACGCGGCCAACAGCTTCGAACTGCCGGGCTACACCGTGGCCGACGCGTTTGCCAGCTACGACACCAAAGTCGAAGGGCAGAAGGTCAAGTTTCAGCTCAACGTGAAGAACCTGTTTGATCGCACGTACTACACCTCATCGGTGAACACGCAGTTTGTGTCGATTGGCGATGCGCGGCAGGTGTCGGTGTCCAGTACCCTGACGTTCTAACCCTGTGGTGAGGGGCCTGTGGCGAGCTGGCTTGATGTGGTGAGGGGGCCTGTGGCGAGCTGGCTTGTTGTGGCGAGCGGGCTTGCCCCGCGTTGGGGCGCGAAGCGGCCCCTGTTAAAGCCACCGCATTTCTCCAGGCACACCGCACTGCCTGGTTTTAGGGCTGCTGCGCAGCCCAACGCGGGACAAGCCCGCTCGCCACAACAAGCCCACTCACCACAGCGAGCCTGCTTGCCACAATGAGCCCCACTCGCCACAAGTGAGCCGAGCTGGTAGCGTTGCCGCCACTAAAGGCTTTGCGGAAAACGGTACTGATGCAATTGGGTCGATGGATACACACCAGCGCGATGCTGGTGGGCTTGAGTTTTTTACTGGGAGGCTGCGCGAGTGTTTCACCGACCTCTACCTCGCTGGACCAATTGCTGGCCGACCCTGCACTGCACGGCGCCACGGTGTCCCTCACAGTGCGCGACGCCCGCAGCGGCAACACGCTCTATCAACACAACCCGCGCACGCGGCTGGTGCCTGCCTCCAATCTCAAACTGCTGACCACGGCGGCGGCGATGGACGTGTTGGGCCCGCAATACCGCTTCGCCACGCAGCTATTAAGCAACGGCATACGCCAGGGCGACCGCCTGACCGGTAACCTCTACCTGCGCGGCCTGGGTGACCCGACCATTCAGTTCGCCGATTACCAGGCACTCGCGGCGCAACTCGCCAGCCAGGGAATCCGCCAAGTGCAGGGCGACCTGGTGTTCGACGACACCTGGTTTGACGCCGAGCGGCTGGGCGTCGACTGGTCCCAGGACGACGAAAGCACCTACTACGGCGCGCAGATTTCGGCGCTGACCGTGGCGCCCAATACCGATTTTGACGCAGGCACCGTGCTGGTCACGGCCAGGGCGCCGATGCGCGGTGGTCAGCCGGTGAGTGTCGAGATTTTCCCGCCCACCGATTACCTGCAATTGAGCAATCGCGCCATCAGCGGGCCGGGCAACACCTACGGGATCAACCGCCGCCACGGCACCAACCTGTTGCAGCTCAGCGGCGCCGTGGCACCGGGCAAGCAAAGCAAGCAATTGGTCAGCGTGTGGGAGCCGACGCAGTTGGTTGCCAACCTGTTTGAGCAAGCGTTGGCGCAGCAGGGCATCAGCGTATCCGGCCGTCGCCTGATCGGCGGCGCAACGCCGGCTGCCGTTACCGTGCTGGCCGAGCATCAATCGGCGCCGTTGCAGGAACTGATTACGCCGCTGCTCAAACTGTCAAACAACAACATGTCCGAAGCCTTGCTCAAGGCCATGGGGCGCAAAGCGTCCAACAGCGGCACGGCGGCGGCGGGTGTGGTGGCGGTGGCCGGGTTTCTCAAGCGTCAGGGGCTGGATACGGCGGCGCTGAATCAGGTCGACGGTTCGGGCTTGTCGCGGCTTAACCTGGTGTCGTCGCAAACCCTCACCGACCTGTTGCTGGCCGCGAGCAAACAGCCGTGGTTCAACGCCTGGTACAACGCGTTGCCGATTGCCGGCAACCCCGACCGCATGACCGGCGGCAGCCTGCGTTATCGCCTGCGCGAAACGCCCGCGCAGAACAACCTGCATGCCAAGACCGGTTCGATGGGCGGCGTGTCGTCCCTGAGCGGCTACGTTACTGATGCCCACGGGCGCCGGTTGGTGTTCTCGATGATCACCAATAACTATGTGGTCTCTGGCGCACACGTCAAAGGCGTGGAAAACCGCGTGGCAGTGGCGCTGTCACGCTGGGGCGATTGATTCAGGGCTGGTAACCCATGCGCCAACTCACGGCCCGGGTCGCCGCCAGCAAACGCTGAGCCGCCGGGCCATCTTCATCGGCATGAAACAGCGAGGTGGGGCCGACCACGGTCATTACCGCCGCCACCTGCCCGACCGCGTTGAAGACCGGTGCCGACAACGCATCCACGCCGGGCATCAGCAAGCCATGCACAAAGTGCAGGCCACGGCTGCGGATGTGTTCACAGGCGCTGGCGTACGCGGTGTCGTCCGCCAAGGCGTGGGCAGTGCCGGCCTGAACCTCACGCTCACGCAATTCCACGGTTTCGCGCGACGGCAAATAAGCGCTGAACACCAGCCCGGTGGACGAGCTGAGCAGCGGCAACACTGAACCCAACTGGGTCACGACGGTGATGGCGCGCACCGCCGGTTCAATGTGCACAACCGTTGCGCCCTGATTGCCCCACACCGCCAGAAAACAGGTTTCATTCAACTCATCGCGCAGCTCTGCCAGGGGCATCGCGCCGACTTTCAGCACATCCATGCTGCCGAGCGCAGCCAGGCCCACGCGCAGGGCTTCGCGGCCAAGGCCGTAGTGGTTGGTGGCGGTGTTCTGTTCGGCAAAGCCTGAGGCAATCAACGCCTGCAGATAGCGGTGCACTTTGCTTGCTGGCATCTGCACGTGCTCGGCCAGGCGCGACAGCGACGTTGCCGGCGCCAATTCGGCGAGGGCTTTGAGAATGTCGGTGCCCACTTCGGCCGAGCGGACTTTCTGTTTACCGGTGTCGCGGGGCTTTTCCATGGAAGGGCGAGAATCCGAGAGATGAATGGGCGTCTTTATAGCTTGACGGTCAGTAGTGATCAAATTACGTTATGCGTAACTGGATTACGATAAAAACAACTTCCGTCAAGAGGATGATCCATGCACCTCGAATACCTGTCGGGCTTCGGCAATGAATTCGCCAGCGAAGCCTTGCCCGGCGCGCTGCCCGTTGGCCAGAACTCCCCGCAAAAAGCCCCCTACGGCCTCTACACCGAACTCTTCTCCGGCACGGCCTTCACCATGGTGCGTAGCGAAGCCCGTCGCACGTGGCTATACCGCATTCAGCCGTCGGCCAACCACCCGGCATTTGTCAAACTCGAACGGCAGTTGGCCGGCGGGCCGTTGGGCGCCGTAACGCCTAACCGTCTGCGCTGGAACCCGTTGGATACGCCGAGCGAGCCGACCGATTTTATCGACGGGCTGGTAGGCATGGTTGCCAACAGCGGATCGGAAAACCCCTCGGGTATCAGCATCTATAACTACCGCGCGAATCAGTCGATGGAGCGCGTGTTCTTCAATGCCGACGGCGAACTGTTGATTGTTCCCGAGAATGGTCGCCTGCGCATCGCCACCGAATTGGGTGTGCTGGACGTTGAACCGCTGGAAATCGCAGTGCTGCCCCGTGGCCTGAAATTTCGCGTTGAACTGCTTGATGGGCAGGCGCGTGGCTACGTCGCCGAGAACCACGGCGCACCGCTGCGCCTGCCGGACCTGGGGCCTATCGGCAGCAACGGCCTGGCCAACCCACGCGACTTCCTCACGCCGGTTGCCCGTTACGAAGACCTGAAACAACCGACAACGCTGGTGCAGAAATTCCTGGGCGAACTGTGGGCCTGCGAGCTCGACCATTCGCCGCTCAACGTGGTCGCCTGGCATGGCAATAACGTGCCGTACAAATACGACCTGCGTCGCTTCAATACCATCGGCACCGTCAGCTTCGATCACCCGGACCCGTCGATCTTCACCGTATTGACCTCGCCCACCAGCGTGCACGGCCTGGCCAACCTCGACTTCGTGATTTTCCCGCCGCGCTGGATGGTGGCCGAGAACACCTTCCGTCCGCCGTGGTTCCATCGCAACCTGATGAACGAATACATGGGCCTGATCAGGGGCGCCTACGACGCCAAGGCCGAAGGCTTCCTGCCCGGCGGCGCCTCGCTGCACAGCTGCATGAGCGCCCACGGCCCGGACGGTGAAACCTGCACCAAGGCGATAGCCGCGGACCTGGCGCCGCACAAGATCGATAACACCATGGCCTTCATGTTCGAGACCAGCCAAGTGCTGCGTCCCACACAGTTCGCCCTCCAATGCCCGCAACTGCAAAACACTTACGACGCCTGCTGGGCCTCGCTGCCCGCCACCTTCAACCCGAATCGGAGATAACCCATGACTCAGCCAACACCTACCCGCAGCTGGGTGGCCTCCGCCAACGGTCACGCCGATTTCCCCCTGCAAAACCTGCCGCTGGGCGTGTTCAGCATCAACGGTTCGGCACCGCGCAGTGGCGTGGCGATTGGCGACGCGATCCTCGACCTGCACGCGGCGCTGGACGAGTTCGACGGCGAAGCGCGCCACGCTGTTGAAGCCACCGCGGGCGGCCAGTTGAACGCGTTTTTCGAACTCGGCCGTGGCCCGCGTGTGGCTTTGCGCGAGCGCTTGCTGGAGCTGCTCGCCGAAGGCAGCAAGCTGCACACCCGTGAAGCGCAGGTGCTGCACCGCGCGGTAGATTGCCAGATGCACTTGCCGGCGAAAATCAGCGACTACACCGACTTCTATGTCGGTATCGAACACGCGCAGAACGTCGGCAAACTGTTCCGTCCGGACAACCCCTTGTTGCCGAACTACAAGCACGTGCCGATCGGTTATCACGGCCGCGCCTCGACCATTCGCCCGTCGGGCACCGAAGTGCGCCGCCCTAAAGGCCAGACGCTGCCAGCCGGGCAAACCGAGCCGACTTTCGGCCCGTGCGCACGCCTGGATTACGAGTTGGAACTGGGGATCTGGATTGGCCAGGGCAATGCCATGGGCGACTCGATCGCCATTGGTGACGCCGCTGAGCACATCGCCGGTTTCTGCCTGCTCAATGACTGGTCGGCGCGGGATATCCAGGCCTGGGAATACCAGCCGCTGGGGCCGTTTTTGTCGAAAAGTTTTATCACCAGCATTTCGCCGTGGGTGGTAACGGCCGAGGCCCTGGAGCCGTTCCGTCAAGCGCAACCGGCACGCCCGGAAGGCGACCCGCAGCCGTTGCCGTACCTGCTGGATAAACGTGATCAGGCTGCGGGTGGTTTTGATATCGAACTGGAAGTGCTGCTGACCACCGCCTCGATGCGTGAGCAAAACCTGCCGGCCCATCGCCTGACACTGAGCAACACCCGGCACATGTACTGGACCGTGGCGCAAATGGTTGCGCACCACAGCGTTAACGGATGCCAGTTGCAGGCCGGTGACCTGTTCGGTTCGGGCACGTTGTCCGGCCCGCAGCCGGGGCAGTTCGGCAGCCTGCTGGAAATCACCGAAGGCGGTAAAAAGCCGATTGAACTGGCCTCAGGCGAGGTGCGCAAGTTTCTCGAAGACGGCGATGAAATCATCCTGCGCGCCCGTTGCAGCCGTGAAGGGTTTGCCTCCATCGGCTTCGGCGAATGCCGTGGCACCGTGGTCGCGGCGCGCTAAGAGGGCAAGGCGATGGAACTCTATACCTACTACCGTTCTACCGCGTCGTACCGGGTGCGTATCGCCCTGGCGCTCAAGGGTTTGGATTTTGCCGCGCTGCCGGTCAACCTGCTGGCGCCGCCGGGAGGCGCCAATCGCCAGCCCGAGTATTTGGCAATCAACCCGCAAGGGCGAGTGCCGGCGTTGCGCACCGACGAGGGCGAGTTGCTGATTCAATCCCTCGCGATCATTGAGTACCTGGACGAACGTTATCCACAGGTGCCGTTGCTTTCCAGGGACCTGACGATTCGCGCGCATGAGCGTGCGGTGGCCGCGATCATCGGTTGCGACATTCATCCTCTGCACAACTCCAGCACCCAGAACCTGCTGCGCCAATGGGGGCATGACGAGGCGCAATTGCTGGAGTGGATCGGGCACTGGATCAGCCAGGGATTGGGCGCAGTGGAGCAGTTGATTGGGGACGCAGGGTTTTGTTTCGGCGAGCAGCCGGGGTTGGCGGATACGTTTCTGATCCCGCAGCTGTATGCGGCGGAGCGCTTCAAGGTACCGCTGACGGCGTACCCGCGCATTGGGCGCGTAGCCGCGCTGGCGGCGCAGCATCCGGCGTTCATTCAGGCGCACCCTGCCAACCAACCTGACACCCCCTAAATCAATGTGGGAGCTGGCTTGCCTGCGATCCAGTCACCTCGGTACATCAGGTATATCGAGGTGATCCTATCGCAGGCAAGCCGGCTCCCACAGTTGATCGGATTCACCCGAATAAAAATAATAAAGGTACCTTGCGATGCACAATCAGATTGCCAGTTTTCGTGCGGCACTCGACGCCCGTCCGGTGTCGCGCTATCAGTGGTTGATTCTCCTGCTGCTGGCGTTGCTGCTGGTCACCGACGGCTACGACGCCCAGGTGCTCGGCTATGTGGTGCCTGCATTGGCCAAGGATTGGGGCCTGGAAAAAGCCGCGTTCGGCCCGGTCTTCAGCGCCAACCTGCTGGGGCTGACGTTGGGCTCGCTGCTGGTAACGCCGCTGGCGGATCGCTTTGGTGTGCGACGAATCCTGCTCGGCTGTGTGCTGATCTACGCCAGCCTCACCGTGCTGATGGTGTTTGCCAATTCACTGACCACGCTGATGGCCGCGCGGTTTATCTGCGGCATCGGCATGGGCGGCGCGATGCCCAGCGCCATGGCATTGATGTCGGAATATTCGCCGCCGCGCATGCGCACCTTGATGGTGACCCTGGCGGCGTGCGGCTTTTCGTTCGGCGGTGCGGCAGGAGGGTTTGTGGCCGCAGGGTTTATCGAGGGTTACGGCTGGCAGGCGGTATTTCTGGCGGGCGGTGTGACGCCGTTGCTGTTGTTTCCCTTCCTGATGTGGCTGCTGCCGGAATCCTTGCCACGGTTGTTACGTGATGCGCCGCCGTATGTGCGGTTGCACAAGGTCACCTCGCGCATGTTGCCCGACTGGCAACCGCCGCTGGCGACTGAGGCGGAAAATCAGAAGGAGCAAGGCAGCAAACTGACGGTTGTTGAGCTGTTCCGTCACGGCTATGCGCGTGCGACCCTGCTGCTTTGGGCGACCTTTTTTGTCAGCCTGATCCTGCTGTATTTCATGATCAGCTGGTTGCCGTCGCTGTTGCTGGAAAGTGGCCTGGCATTGAAAGAAGCCAACCTGGTGACCTCGATGTTCCTGTTCGCCGGCACGCTGGGCGCCATCGGCATGGCCTGGTTCGCCGACCGCCTGAAAAGCAAGGTGCGGTTGCTGTCCGGCGTGTTGGCGGCGGCTGCCGTGTGCACCATTCTGCTGGGCCTGAACCACGACAACCCCCGTTACTTGGTGGCCTGCGTATTTGCCGCCGGGTTCTGCATCATCGGTGGTCAACTGACCCTCAACGCCTTTGCCAGCAACTTCTACCCGGCGCACGTGCGCGCTACCGGTACCGGCTGGGCGCTGGGCGTGGGGCGATTTGGCTCAATCCTGGGGCCGCTGTTTGGCAGCATGCTGTTGGCAATGCACATTCCGGTGGAGCAGATTTTCTTCTTCTGCGCGATTCCGGCGGTGATAGCGGCGTTGTTGATTATTCAAGTGCGTTCGCCGGGGGCTGTAATGCCGAAGAGCCCGCTGCAGGGCGATATCCTCAAGGCCCCGGCGAATCACTGAGGTTTGCTTGGGTTAGTGGTGAGTGGGCACCTGTTGTGAGTTGGCTTGTTGTGGTGGGCGGGCTTGCTGGGGCGAGTTGGCCTGTTATGGTGAGTGGGGCTGTTGTGGCGAGCGGGCTTGCCCCGCGTTGGGCTGCGAAGCAGCCCCAAAACCTGACGCCCAGTACATCCTGACACACCGCATTCTTCCGTATCAGGGGCTGCTTCGCAGCCCAACGCGGGGCAAGCCCGCTCGCCACAACAGCCCCGTTCGCCACAACAAGCCCGCTCGCCATAGAGGGGATGCTACATCAGGCCCGGCCACAACAAACCCCGTCATCAAGCCTTAGTGCACAACGCTGTTGGGTGGCAGATGCCCCAGCCGCTCGGTCAGGCGCAGGCGCTGGATCGGGTCTTCGCTGAGCAACAAAGCGTGTTCCAGGTCGAAGCGCTCGGCGCTTGGGCAATCCAGGCGTTGGTACAGGCTGGCGCGTGCCAGGTAGTCGGCGGCGCTGCCATTGCCCAGCTCCAGCACGCGCTCGGCATCGATCAAGGCGGCCAGTGGGGCGTCGTTGGCGAGGTGCAGCTGGCGCAGGTTGCGCGACAGCCGCTGCAGGATCGCGCGCGGTGCGGCGGTCAGCAGGTGGTCGGCCTGCAACTTGAGATTCGGCCCGTACTGACGGTGCAGCAATTCGCGGCAATCGTTGGGATACAGGCGTCTACCGCCGCAGGGGTCAAGCAGGTGATCGTTACCGGGCACCCGCAGCAGGAAATGGCCGGGGAAGTTCACGCCCACCATGGGGATGTTCAGGCGACGCGCCATCTCCAGTGCAATCAGGCCCATGACCAATGGTTGCCCGCGTTTGCGCTGCAGCACCTTGTCGAGCAGGGCAGCGGCGGGGCGCAGTGGGGTGAAGTCGTCCTGGGCGAACCCCAGGTCGTTCAGGCGCCGCAGCAGCGGTTGGCCGAGTTCATCCACCGGAAGCATGGGCATGCCCACACTGACCTGTTGCTGGAGCACCACCAAGTCTTGCAGGATCAGCAATGGCTGCACGCTGGCGTCGTGTTCGGCGGCAATCCACAGCGCGGCTTCAAACAGCGCAGGTGGCGAGCGTTCCAGGCAGGCGAAAAAGGCTGTGCGGGGATTCATTGCATTCTCCGGCGTATGCCCCCGTTTTAGCCTTGCTGTGAATATTCGTCCAGCACCTTAAGCGATATACCTGCGGCTTATGTCTCAGGGCCCGCAAAACCGGGCGGCTTATTCCAGCGTGCTCCGGCATTTTTCTGCCGCAAGCCTATACTTGGGCCTCAACCAGAAGTGATTCGGGAGCTTGACGATGTTTGCTCTCATGCACAGCACCCGCCTTGAATCGCTGCACCTGAGCATCGACCCGGTGACCGGGCTGAAGGCGGTCATAGCCATCCACAACAGCCGCCTGGGCCCAGCCCTGGGCGGGTGTCGTTACCTGTCTTACCCTGACGATGAAAGTGCCGTGGCCGACGCCGCGCGCCTGGCTCAAGGCATGAGCTACAAAGCTGCACTGGCCGGCCTGCCGGTGGGCGGCGGCACCGCAGTGATCATCCGCCCGGTACACGTCGAAAGCCGCGCTGCGTTGTTTGAAGCCTTTGGCCGCTGTATCGAGAAACTCGACGGACGCTTCATCACCGCGATCGACAGCGGCACATCGGTCGCCGACATGGACTGCATCGCCCAACACACCCGTTTCGTCACCAGCACCACTGCCGCCGGCGACCCTTCCGCGCACACCGCCATGGGCGTGTTCACTGGCATCCGCACTACCGCCATGGCCCGCTTGGGCAGCGACAACCTCGAAGGCTTGCGCGTCGCGGTGCAAGGCTTGGGCAATGTTGGCTACGCCCTGGCCGAACAACTGCACGCGGCGGGCGCCGAACTGCTGGTCAGCGACATCGACCACGGCAAGGTGCAACTGGCCATGGAACAACTCGGCGCGCACCCCATCGCCAACGACGCTTTGCTCAGCACCCCGTGCGACATCCTTGCGCCTTGCGGCCTTGGGGCCGTATTCAACCGCCTCAGCGTCGGCCAATTGCGCTGCGCCGCCGTCGCCGGTTCCGCCAGCGCACAACTGACCAACCTCGACGTGGCCGACCAGTTGGAAGGGCGCGGCATCCTCTACGCCCCGGACTACGTCATCAACTCCGGAGGCCTGATTTACGTCGCCCTCAAGCACGGCGGAGCCGAACTGCCGGGCATCACCGCCCACCTGGCGAACATCGGCACGCGACTCACGGAAATCTTCGCCCACGCCCAAGCCGAAAAACGCTCCCCCGCGCGGGTGGCGAATGAGTTGGCCGAGCGCCTGCTCTACAAATAACCCAGGCATTAAAAAGGCCCTGAGTCAGTGACCCAGGGCCTGTTCAATTCGGGCTTTATTCCGCCGCTGCGTTGAGCAACTCGGACAACGCGTCCGGCTGGCTCTTGAACGCCTTGGCAAACACATCGCGATTCTTCGCCATGTAGATCCCGGCTTCTTCCACCTGCTGCTCGCTCAGGGACGGCACGGCTTTTTGCAACACTTCTGCCAGCAACTCAGCGAGTTCAAGCATTTTGTCATGACGGTCAGCTTCGGCTTTATCCATGAACAAACGCTCCAGATCTCGGCTGCTGCGGTATACCACTTCGACGGCCATTCACCACCTCACATGCCTTCACGATAGTTGTCTTTTGCGACTACTGTATTTATATACAGCGAAAAGGATAAGCCAAACCACGGGATTTGGGTAGCAGCTTTTTAATGTAGCCGAGAAATAGCCGGCAGAGCACCTCAAACGCAGTCAGCGGCCTGAGCCCAGGGGGAGCAAGCTCCTTTGCCACAGGAGTGCGTTTGCGTGAACGACTGTGCCTCATGTCGCGTGGCCGTCATCTGATTTCTCACTTCCTGGCCTTTTTTCTGCATGCAGGACAACCGTCACGTCCAACCCGCACTATCCGGGCTGGCCGAGTCGCTGGGCAATCTGATCGTGGAGACGTTCCACTAACTGGCGCTGTGCGCCATTGGTGCGGTGACCGCGTGGGCGGCGGTGATGGATTTCTGGGGGGGCTGGAGAACGGCCACATCAAGATCGATGGCATCTTGCTGCTGTTCACCTACCCGTTACGAACATTTATTTTGGGCACAAAAGGGGCTAAATCCTTATGCTTGCTGAGCTTTGGCGCGCTTTAGCCAGCCAGGTAGTTTTTTTGATGGTAGGGGTGTGAGCAATGAACGACATACGTGGAATAGAGAGGCTGCGAAAAAGCCTTCATGGCGGGGCGGATTCGCTTGGGAATTTAGTAGTTGAGGCGTTCCACTACCTCGCTCTTTTTGGCATCGCTCTGATTACGATTTGGGCAGCGATCAGCGCATTCATCGGGATGCTCGGGCAAGAGAAAATCAGCGTTGATGACATCTTATTGCTCTTCATATATTTAGAGCTGTTGGCAATGTCAGGCATATATTTTAAGACAAATCATATGCCTCTGCGGTTCTTGCTCTATATAGGCGTGACGGCGCTGATTAGGCTGTTGATTAGCGATGTATCGCATCACAACGCACCAGACCTTGGGATTATTTACGTGTGTGGAGGAGTGCTTCTCTTGGCATTTGCGATTCTGGTCGTTAGATTTTCGTCTTCTAGATTTCCATCCGTAAAAGACAAGTCTGAGAATTGACTCAGTTGCCTACGCAAGACTGCACGACCTTTAAAACCCAACTCTTTCAAGGTCTTTAGACAGAACAGGCGACAAGCCCGCTCGCCACAGGGATCGTGTTCGCCCTACCAGACAGATTTCCAAAGACCTTGAAAGGGCTGCCTTTAAAACCGTAAAAAACCAGCACAGGTAATGCTGGTACGGGGGCGTTAATCTGCGCGGCGCACACCTTGAGCAGAGGCAGCCAAGCTTCAGTGATAACGCCCCACGGTTTCGGCTAGGTTTAGGTTTATTTGGCCGAGGTGTGCAGGACTTCAATCCAAAGCGCACCTTTGCCCGATGGGGCTTCCCCTACACGTTTCAAAACACCTTTATCGCTGACCGCATAGGTGCCGACTTTTTCGCTTTTCTCGCCGGTCACCAGTAACCATTTCCCATTGGGTGAAAACGCTATATTGCGAGGCTGTTTCTCTTCTACCGGGTAGTTGTCGAGAAAGCGCAGACCGCCGGTGGCCTTGTCCACCGCAAAAGCCGACACAGAACTGCTGGTGCGCTCACTCATCAGCAGCAGCTTACCATCCGGTGAGATGCGCAGGTCAGCCGCCCAAATGCGCGGCGTGGGGTCGTCTTTCAGGTCATTGTTGCGCGCATCACGCACTTCGCCGTGGGCCAATTTCAAACGTTCGGGAATGCCATTGGCCACGCCAATCTGCGTCAACGCACCCGTGCTGCCTTCGATGGAAAACGCGGTGACAGTACCGCTCATTTCACCGACCACATAGAGGTATTTGCCGTTCGCCGAAAAGGCCAAATGCCGTGGCCCGGTGTTGGCCGGAACACTGACGTAGCCACTGCCGATAGGTGTAAGCGCACCGGTTTTGGCATTGAAGCGATATTGCAACACATGGTCCGCCCCCAAGTTGCCGGAGTACGCAAAGCGATTGGTTGGATCGGTGCGCAGCGAGTGCGCATGCGGGCCTGTCTTGTAGGTGAGGATTTTGTCCGAAGGCTGCTCGGCGTTTTCGATGGCCTGCACGGTGAGTGTGTCGGCACCGTAGGACGCTGCCAGCAGATAATGCCCTGCGCGGTCGGTGGCCAGGTAGGCCATGCTTTCGGCCAACGGTGCTTTGGACTGCGGCGTCAAGCGCCCACTCGCCTGATCAATGCTGAACCCCTGAACCTGAAACGGCTTGACGCGCAAGGCCGCGAACAAGGTTTTCCCGTCCGGGCCAAGAGCCATGGGGTTGACCTGGTCGCCAGCGTTGACTTGGTCAACCAGCTTCAATGCACCGTTGCTTTCATCAAGACTGTACTGGGAAATCAGACCGTCGCCGGGGCTGGAGATATACGCGAAGGTTGCGGCCGCGGCTTGAACACTGATACCGCAGGCACAGACGGCGGCCAGGAAAAGGGGCTTATTCATGGTGATCCTTTTATTTTTATGTTTGTGATCAGTTATCGTATGACTTGAATTGGAGCACGGCAATATTTGTTTTTTGGCCGGATTTGATACGTTGCCGAACGTGCGATACGGCCCTTCCTATCGGAAGAAAGAACGGGTTGTTCAGCGCCACACCCCGTCGGCGTTCCCTTCGGTGAAAATCGAAGGCCCGCGTCGCAAGGGCGAGGCGAGCCTGGAGACCAAGTAGGACGAGCTTTAAAGCCCGATGCTGAAGGGCAGGGGGCGGGCGGGTGGTGGCTGCAGGAGTTTATGGCTGTCGCCGTCGGTCATCACCGCCAGGATCTCCATGGCGCTGTGACCCTGCTCAATGGCAATGCCGAATTGAATGCTTTGCACCAGGCGTTTGAGCCGTTGCGGATCGTTGCGTTGCTCGGCGCTGATCATGCGCTTGGCCACCACGCCATCCTCATTCGAGAGGGTGAGCATGATGCTGCCATCCAGCCGCTGGATGCTTAAGTTGACACGGTAAGTGGGCGTGAACGTGTCGGTGATGATCTGAAAAGGATTGTCCATAGTGCGTTACCGCCTGATAAGAACATGCAGTCATTGACGACCGGTGTCGGGATTGGTTCGCGTCTCCTGACCACCGGCCAAATTCCGTTTCCCTCAGAAGCTGTACAGCAAGGGCCGTGCCGTACAGCAACCTTCCAGACGCTGAAATCCAATGTGGGAGCGGGCTTGCTCGCGAATGCGGTCCCTCAGCCGAGTATTTATTGGCTGATACACCGTATTCGCGAGCAAGCCCGCTCCCACATTTTTTGTATTGTGCTTGAGGTCGGTGGTCTATTTCAGGGCAGCACGGAAAAAACGATCGCAGACAGCGCAATCAGCCCGATTACCACCACAAACACATTCGACGCCTGCCCTGAATACTGGCGCAGCGCGGGCACGCGGTGGATGGCGTACATCGGCATCAAAAACAGCAGGCACGCGATGATCGGCCCGCCCATGGTTTCGATCATCCCCAGGATGCTTGGGTTGAAGGTGGCCACGGCCCAGCAGGTCAGCACCATGAACAGTGCGGTGCTGCGTTCCAGCCATTTGGCCGACAGGCTGCGGTTACGCCCGCGCAGGGATTTGACGATCAAACCCTGGAAGCCTTCGCTGGCGCCGATGTAGTGGCCGAGGAAGGATTTGGTGATGGCCACCAAGGCAATCAACGGCGCAGCGTAGGCGATCACCGGCGTCTGGAAGTGGTTGGCCAGGTACGACAGGATCGAGATGTTCTGCGCCTTGGCCGCGGCCAGATCAGCCGGTGACAGCGCCAGCACGCAGCTGAAGCAGAAGAACATGACGGTCAGCACCATCATGCCGTGGGCGGTGGCGAGGATGCCGCTGCTTTTGCGCTCGGCTCCGGCGCCGTACACGCGCTTCTGGTCGACGGCAAAGGCGGAAATGATCGGCGAGTGGTTAAAGGAGAACACCATCACTGGGATCGCCAGCCACAGGGTTTTGAAGAACAGTGGCAGAGGCATGCCTTTGCTGGCGGAGGCGAAGAAGGCGCCGTTCCAGTTTGGCACCAGGCTCACCGCCAGCAACAACAGAGCCGCGACGAACGGGTAGACCAGCACGCTCATGGCCTTGACGATCACGCCCTGGCCGCAACGCACAATTGCCATCAGGCCGAGAATCAGCACCAGCGACAGGATCGCGCGGGGCGGCGGCGCCATGTGCAGTTGGTGTTCCATAAAGCTGCTCAGCGTGTTGGTCAGCGCGACGCTGTACACCAGCAGGATCGGGAAAATCGCGAAGAAGTAGAGCAGGGTGATCAGCTTGCCCGCGCCGACGCCGAAGTGTTCTTCGACCACCTCGGTGATGTCACCGGATGTGCCCGACAGCACAAAGCGCGTCAGCCCACGGTGAGCGAAGAAGGTCATGGGGAAAGCCAGCAGCGCCAGTACGATCAGCGGCCAAAAGCCGCCGACCCCGGCGTTAATCGGCAGGAACAGGGTGCCTGCGCCGATGGCGGTGCCGTAGAGGCCCAGCATCCAGGTGGTGTCGTGCTTGGTCCAGCCGGTTGTTGCGGTCGTTTCGGTAGCAGGATTGTCGGCAGCAGGTGTACGTACATCGGTCATCGGTATTGCCTCGTTATTATTTTTGCGCGGGCTCACGTGTGGGGCGGGTAGCAGTGCTCGTCAGCACTCCACCCAGCTGACCGCCAGGCCGCCCCGTGAAGTTTCTTTGTATTTGTCGTGCATGTCGGCGCCGGTGTCGCGCATGGTGCGGATCACCCGGTCGAGGGAAATGAAGTGTTTGCCGTCACCGCGCAGGGCCATTTGCGTGGCGTTGATCGCCTTGACGGCGGCGATGGCGTTGCGCTCGATGCACGGCACCTGCACCAGGCCACCGACCGGGTCGCAGGTCAGGCCAAGGTTGTGTTCCAGGCCGATTTCGGCGGCGTTTTCCAGTTGCTCAGGCGTAGCACCGAGGATGTCCGCCAGCCCTGCAGCGGCCATGGCGCAGGCTGAACCGACTTCACCCTGGCAACCGACTTCGGCGCCCGAGATCGAGGCGTTCTTCTTGCACAAAATGCCGACGGCAGCCGCGGCCAGGAAGAAATTGACCACGTCATCGTCGGACGCGTCGGGGTTGAATTTCATGTAGTAATGCAGCACCGCCGGGATGATGCCGGCCGCGCCATTGGTCGGCGCGGTGACCATGCGCCCGCCGGCGGCGTTTTCTTCGTTGACGGCGAGGGCGAACAGGTTGACCCATTCCATGGCCGACAAGGTCGAGGTGATGACATTCGGTTTGCCGATTTCCAGCAAGCTGCGGTGCAATTTCGCGGCGCGGCGCGGCACATCCAGCCCGCCGGGCAGGATGCCCTCATCGCGCAGGCCTTGTTCCACGCATTCGCGCATCACCGACCAGATATGCAGCAGGCCGCTGCGGATTTCTTCATCGCTGCGCCAGGCACGTTCATTGGCCATCATCAGCTCGGAAACCCGCAGGCCGTGCTTATTGCACAAGGCCAGCAGTTCGGCGGCGCTGGAAAAGTCGTAGGGCAATTCCACAGTGCTGGTGGGCGCAATGCCTGACTCGGCTTCTGCAGCTTCTATGATGAAACCGCCGCCCACCGAGTAATACGTTTGCTCACTCAACAGTCCGTTATCACCGTAGGCGTGCAGGGACATGGCGTTGGGGTGGTAGGGCAGGCTTTCGTCCAGCAGCAGGAGGTCGGTGTGCCAGTTGAACGCGATGTGATGAGTGCCGGCCAGAAGCAGCCTGCCGGATTCGCGCAGTTGCTGGATGCGGGCGTTGATCGAGGTTGGGTCGACCTGATCTGGCCATTCGCCCATCAGGCCCATCACGCAGGCGCGGTCGGTCGCGTGGCCGACGCCGGTGGCGGACAGCGAGCCGTATAAGCGCACTTCAATGCGACGGGTCTGGCTGAGCAGCTGTGTGTCTGTCAGTGCTTGGGCAAAGGTCGCCGCCGCCCGCATCGGGCCGACGGTGTGGGAGCTGGACGGGCCGATGCCGACTTTGAATAGATCAAAAACACTGATAGCCATGCTAAAGCCTTACAAGCAATGGAGTAGAAATCGCTGCCATGTTTTGTAGAGCAAGCGGAATTGGCGCGATACTGAGCCTCTGGATCGGCACTGACCAACGAATTATCCTAAGACACCCTTTAGCAGGACTAAACCCTATGAGCCGGCATCTCCACGGCCAGACGTACGTCTGGTTGCACGTTTTTTCCTGTGCGGCGCGGCATTTGTCGTTCACCCGCTGCGCCGAAGAGCTGCACATCACGCCGGGGGCGGTGAGCCAGCAAATTCGTCAGTTGGAGGAGCGTTTGGGCTTTCGGTTGTTCCATCGGCGCGCGCGCGGCGTGGAACTCAGCGCCGAAGGGCAGCGGCTGGCAACAACGGTGGCAGAGGCGTACGGCAGCATTGATGCAGAGTTGCAGCGGCTGGACGCGGGCATGATCAGCGGAACCTTGCGCCTGCGTTCTATCCCGTCGTTTTTGGGTAAGTGGCTGACCCCGCGTTTGCCGCGGTTGCAGCAACGCTTTCCGGATATCCAGCTGCGCATGGTTGCCGAAGACAGCAGTATTGCTCTGCACGAGGGCGATTTTGACCTGGCCATCGACTTGAACGACGGCAGCTACCCGGGCTTGTTATCCACAGCCTTGCTCGATGAGCAAATATTCCCGGTGTGCGCGCCGAGCCTGCTGCGCGGCAGGCCACCGCTGCATGGCCCGGCCGACCTGGTGCATTTCCCGCTGTTGCACGACATTACCGCCTGGCGTGGGAGTTATGAGTATGCCGAGTGGGAGTTTTACCTGAATGCCATTGGCTACCATGGCGCCGACGTTCGGCGCGGCCACACTTTCAATCGCAACCACCTGACCATTGAAGCCGCCATCGCCGGCATGGGCGTGGCCATCGCGCGGCGCACGCTGCTCAACGATGAACTGGAGCGCGGCACCTTGATCGTGCCGTTCGGCCTGGCCGTGCCCAACCATAAACGCTATGTGTTGCTGTATGCGCCAGGTGCGCTGAACCATCCAGGCGTGCGGGCGGTCCATGATTGGCTGGTGGAAGAAGCGAAGATTTTTCGTGGATTGCACCCCCTCGGAGAGGGGCAATTGTAGGGAAGTGGGCGTGTAAGAAGGCGTGCCCAACTCCCGACCATAACAGCGTGTTTGATGGTTGTCAGACTTAATTTGTAATGTGTGATTTATCTTCGCAAAGGGGTTGAATTGTTTTGCGGTCTGCCCAATTGTGTAATCAAGAGGTCATGGTTTTACCTGCCTGGTAAAGCAGTCGTGACCTCTCGCGAGCTAGCTGAAATAAGGGAAAAACTATGCAAATCCAAGTCAATAGCGATAACCATATTGAAAGCAGCATCCGACTGGAGGAGTGGGTACGTACTACCATTGAAAGCACGCTCGAACGTTACGAAGAGGACCTCACCCGCGTTGAGGTCTACCTCAAAGATGAGAACGGTGATAAGCCCGGTCCCCACGATTTAAGTTGCCGCCTGGAAGCACGGCCAAAGGGTCACCAGCCGGTTTCGGTGCTGCATAAAGCCGATACCCTGGAACAGGCGATCGACGGTGCCGCCACCAAGTTGGATCACGCGTTGGAACATCTGTTTGGCCGACTGCAAGGCAAGCCACGCGCTGCCGGGAAAAACCTGCCGGTCACCAAAGTGAATGAAGACGAACTTGAACAGGAGTTTCTTGAAAAAGAACGCGCTGTGTTTAACGGCTGATCGCTGAGAGTTTTTCATCCCCATGAAGACGGGCCTGCACACGCAGGCCCGTTTTTCGTTTAGCGGCTGCGACGGAAGAAATACCTGCTCATCAACGCCAGCCCGCACGCCCCCAAACCCGCAAACAGCATGGCCCAGCCGGCGCCGTGACGCAGTGCTGCACGGGCATCCTCACGCGCCAACCCCAACGCATCCAGTTTGCCTGCTGCAATATTCTGACTTATCGCCGGCCACTCCAGCGCGCTGGTTTCGGGTAGCAGGCTTGCAAGGTGATGGCTGATCCCCAGCAACAGCACCAGCCCCATCAGCGCAATGTTGAGCGCCAGCGTGATCAACCGCGCACTGAGGTCGATGCCCGACGCCATGCCCGCGCGATCAGCCGATACCGAGCCGGTGGTGGTGTTGGTGGTGGGTGAGTTGGTCAGGGCCAGCCCCACTCCCGCCAACGCGCAACTGAACAGCACTAAAACGATGCTTGGATGCGCAACGCCGTTGGCGGCGGCCATGGTCATAAAGCCCGCGCCCATCAAACCCAAACCCAGCGGAATGATGCGCTCGGCGCCATAGCGCAAGGCCAGGCGTTCGGCCAGCGGCGGCACCAGCAACGTCGGCAAGGTGTAGGCGAGCAGTGCGCCGCCGGTGGTCAAGGTGTCGTAGCCCAGCCCCGCCTGGAAGTAGAGCGGCAAGTAAATCATGAACGGCCAGAAGCTGAAGTTCATGCCGATCGAACCCATCAGCGCGCCATTGAAACGCTGGATGCGAAACACGCAAAAGTCGAACATCGGGTGGGCGCTGCGTCGCTCAACAACGATGAACAGCAGCAACGCGGCCAGCGCCAAACCTGCCCAACCCAGCATGGCCGGCGTTGCGAAACCCTTCTCTGAGCCTTGAGTGATGAAGTACACCAGCGCAAACACCGACAGCGTCAGCGTCAGCATGCCTGCGATATCGAGGCGGTGACTCGCCGGGTCGCGTGATTCCGTCACGCTGATGCGCAGCAGCACCAGGGTGAACAGGGTCAGCGGCACATGCACCAGAAACACCCAGCGCCAGTCCGCCACCGCCAGAATCAATGCGCCTACCATCGGCCCGAAACCCAGCCCCACACCCGCGATTACACCCCACACTGCAAAGGCCCGCGCCCGCGCCGCCGGTTCGCGAAACCGGTGCGACAGAATCGCGAACTGACAAATCATCATCGCCCCGGCACCGATGCCCTGTACAAACCGCGCGGCGATCAGCGTGGACGCATCGTTTGCCAGCCCACAGGCCAGTGAGGCCACTCCAAATACCCCCAAACACACCACCAGCATCCGCCGCCGGCCAAAGCGATCGGCCAATGTGCCGGCCGCCATCAATACGCTGGTGCAGGCCAGGGTGTAGGCGTTCATGATCCATTGGGCGTCCTGGAAACCCGTGCCCAGTTGTTGCTCCAGCGTCGGCAGGATGACCGGCACGCTGGAGATTTCCAGACCGAACATCAATGCCACCAGGCACACGGCGGTGAGCGCGAGGCCATCTGTGGCGGTGCGCGGAGGGCGGGCGGTGGCGATTGCGGCGGTGGGTGGCATGGGACTCTCCTGTCGATGGGGGTATACGCTTATTTTCAGGGGAATCTGATTCTTTATTCGTGATAAGTTTTCCGCTGATGAGGGAATCACAGGCGACAATAAAATCATGGCCACTCCACGTTTTGACGGCGTCGAGCTCTTTCTGCAGATCGTCGAAAGCGGCAACCTTACCGAAGCTGCCGAACGCCTAAACCTCACGCGTTCTGCGGTAGGCAAGGGTTTGGCACGACTGGAAGCGCGCTTGGGCACTTGCCTGTTGCAGCGCTCTACCCGGCGCCAGCGCCTGACCGAAGACGGGCAGGCGTACTACGAACATTGCTTGCGCGCACTGGCAGAACTTGAGGCCGCTGAATCGGTGCTGGAAAGTGGCCGGCAACAGCCGCGCGGTCGGTTGAGGGCGAGCCTGCCACTGGCGTTTGGGCACCATTACGCCGCCCCTGCCTTGTGGGGCTTGATGGACCGTTACCCGGAACTGGAGATCGAAATTTCGTTTTCTGACCGGCTGATAGACCTGGCGCAGGAAGGTTTTGACGTTGCGGTGCGCATTGGCCCGCTCCCGGACACAGACCGCCTGAGCGCGCGCCGTCTGGGCGAGCAGTCCGTGGGCCTGGCCGCGTCACCGGCGTATTTGCAGCGTGTTGGGCGGATTGAAAGCATCGATGACCTCGCAGGCCACCGAGGTATTGCCTACCGGAGCAATACCGCGTTCCGCTCGTGTGTGACATCGCCCTTGGTGCTGGACGACCTCCAGGCCGTAGCCGACGCCGCGATTGCGGGCGTTGGCCTGGCCTGGTTGCCGAGTTGGCTGATTGCGCACTATGTGCTGCGCGGGAGCCTGGAAGCGGTACTGCCCGGCTACCGCGAACAGCCCGCGCCGATCCACGTGATTTGGCCGACGGCGGCGCACATGCCAGCCAAAGTGCGCTGCGCCATTGATGCGCTAGTGGCGGCCACTCCCAGCTGCCTGGCGGGCAGTTAAACCCCAACCTGCAAGCCTGCTCCCACAGGGGGTTACAGCATTTGCAAAATAAGGTCAGTTAAAATGCGATGGACGTTTGCACGTACACAGTGCGCGGCTCGCCGACGTATTTGCCCTTGTTGTTATCGTCAAACGAGCGCGTGTAGTACTGCTTGTTGAGGATGTTTTTCACCCCAACCGCCACGTTCAAATCCGACAGCTGCGGGCCGAAGTCATACGCTGCGCGGCTGCTGAACAACATATAGCCCGGAATGCGCCCCGTGCTGCCGTCAGCGCTTTCTGCCTGTGTGTTGGCGTTGTCGGCAAACTGGCTGCTCTGGTAGCTGCTGTCCAGGTTGAGTTTCCAGCGGCCTTCGGTGTAACCCACGCCGAGCGTGCCTTTGTGCTTGGACGAAAACGGCACGCGGTTGCCTTTGTTCGGGCCGTCTTCGCGGATGGTTGCGTCCACGTAGGCGTAGGTGGCGTACACATCAAAACCGGCCAGCCCCGGGCTTAAACCATCGAGGGCGTAATTGATGCTCGACTCGATGCCCTGGTGGCGGGTTTCGCCACGGGCGATCACCGTATCGTTGGTCTGGTTGCTGTCGTACTGGTTGTCGAAGTTGATCAGGAACGCGCCGATTTCCGCACGCAAGGTGCCGTTGTCATAGCGCGTGCCGAGTTCCCAGGTGCGGGCCTTTTCCGGTTTCACTTCGCCGCTGGTCACGCGGTTTGGCATCTGGCTGTACTGCACGCTGCCGAACGAGCCTTCGGTGTTGGCGTAGAGGTTCCAGTCTTCGGTGAGGTGGTAGAGCACGTTCAACGCCGGCAGCGCGGTGTTGTAGTCGCCTTTGTACTTCACGTTTGTCAGGTTGTTGGTCTGCTGCGACTCGATCATCTCGTAGCGCACGCCCGGGGTGATGGTCCACTTGCCGATATCGATGCGGTCGTCGACGAAAAATGCATTGGCTTCGGTGGCGCCACGGGTGTCGCGGTCGTTACGGCTGTTGGTGTCGGGCAGTTGCTGGTTGGCGCTGATCGGCGTGCGGTAGCGCAATTCATGCCCGGCTTCGTTGATGTAGCGGTAGCCGACGCCGACTTCATGGCTGGTCGGGCCAAGGTCGAAGCCTTGAGCGAAACGGGTTTCGAGGCCGCGCACCCAGTACTCGCGCGGCGACAGCGAAAGGAAGTTGCCCTGGTCGAGGTAGCCGTTACGCAAGGTGGTGGTGAAGAAGGTGTTGGCAGTGAATTCGCGACGGTCTTGCTGGTAACGGTAACCGGCGTTGAACATCGTGCGGCGGCCCCAGAATTTGTCGTAGGCGCGGGTGGACTGATAGGGGTCGGCCTTGTAGTCCTTGACGTTCAAGCCGCCGGGCATATCGGCCTGGCCTTCGTAGTACTGCGCCATGGCGTTAAAGCTGTTGGCGTCGTCGAGCTGGTACTTGCCCTTGAGGATCAAATCGTCGATGCGCGTGTTGCTGTTTTCCCGCCAGTCGCCGCCACGGGTGCCGGAGTACAAAATCGCGCCGCCCAGGCCGTTGTCGGCAGTGCCGCCGGCCAGCAGGTTGCCGGTGGTTTTGAAGCCGTCGTGGCTGGAAGACGGGCTGGTTTCGGTCTGCAAGCCGCCTTTTACGGTGGGGGCATCCGGGATCGCGCGCGTGACGAAGTTGACAATGCCGCCGACGTTTTGCGGGCCGTAGCGCACCGCGCCGCCGCCGCGAACCACGTCTACTGCGTCCATGTTGCCCATGCTGATCGGCGCGAACGACAGCTGCGGCTGGCCGTAAGGCGCGAAGGGCACCGGGATGCCGTCCATCAATACGGTGGAGCGCGACGCCAGGCGTGGATTGAGGCCGCGAATGCCGAAGTTCAGCGCCATGTCGTGGCTGCCGGTGCCGTTGTTGTCCGGGGCGTTGACGCCGGGAATGCGGTTGAGCACATCGCGGGCCTGGGTTGCGCCCTGGCGCTCGAACTCGTCGCGGCGGATCACATCGCGTGCGCCGGGGTGTTCGAACACGTTGGTTTGCGCAGCGTCGCCGAGCCAGTCGCCAACCACGTTTGAGGTTTGCAGTTCGAGGGTCGCCGGGGCGTTTGCAGGTTGCAGGCTGTAAGCGTTTTCGCCCTCGGCGCGAGCTTGCAGGCCAGTGCCTTCGAGCAGTTTTTGCAGGCCCTCAGCGGCGCTGTAATTGCCTGACAACCCTGGGCTCTGCATGCCCGCCGTGACCTCTGAACCGAAAGAAATCAGTACGCCGGCTTCGCGGCCAAACTGGTTCAGGGCTGTTTCCAGCGAGGTCGGCGCGATGTGGTACGGCTTGGCGTCGGCCGCCATCACCGGCGAGAGCACGGTCAGGCTGAGGCTGGCGCCGAGCAGTAGTTGGCGCAAGGTGCGGGCGAGAAGCGTTGGTGGCTGGGGCATGAAGGGCGGTCCTGAGAAGGAAGGATCAAGGTGGCTTTCCTTCTCTGTCACGCGAGGGTTGGAAAACGGCTCAGTGTTTTTTAAAAAAGTTTAGACGCGTGCCTGGACGCTCACCCAGTAGCGCGTGAAGCGCCGAACCTTGACCGGCAAACTCACTTCCAACAGGTCGAGAATGCGCTCGCTGTCATCCAGCGGGTAACTGCCGGACAGCAGCAAATTTGCCACCTGCGGGTCGCAATGCAGTTGGCCTCGGCGGTAGCGGCCCAGCTCATTGAGAAAGTCTTCCAGGCGCATATGCGCGGCCACCAGCATGCCGTCGGCCCAGGCGCCGCTGTTGGCGTCGGTGGGGCGCGGAGTGTCCCAGCCCTTGCGGGTGAAATTGACCTGGCGCGAGGCTTCGACGGTGAGCGGCAAACCGTTGTAGCTGTTTGGCATGACGTCCACATGGCCGTCGAGTACGGCCAGTTGGGTATGGTCGTTGAACTGGCGCACATTCAGTCGCGCCGCCTGGCTACTGAGCAAACCTTGGCCAGTGAGGATTTTCAGGGGGGCCTGTGCGGCGCGAGCGGTCAGCAGGATTTCGCCTTCCAGCAGACGGATCAAACGCTGCTCGCCATCGAAATGCACATCCACCGCGCTGCCGGTATTGAGCTGCAACTGGCTGCCATCGGCCAGTTGTACGCGGCGGCGCTGGCCGACGGGGCTGCGGTAATCGGCAGTCAGTGGCGGCAGAACGTGTTGCTGGCGCAAACCCCAGGCGGCGGCGGAACCGGCGCCGAGGATCAGCAACAGCTTCAACGCCTGACGCCGGCTGCTGGACTTCGGCGCATTCACCGCCGCATGCGCCAGCGGCGAGGGCATGCCGCGCAGGCGCTGATTGACGCGCTGGATATGGTCCCACGCGCGTTGGTGCTCACTGTGCGCTGTCAGCCATTGCTGCCAGGCCGCCTGCTGGCGCGGGTTGAGTGCGCCTTGCTGCATTTCCATCAGCCAGTGCACGGCTTGTTCGGCGACTTGCGTGGAGAAATTCATAGGGCAAAGTAGCAGCGCATGGCGGCTTTATTCAGGTGGCGTTTGACGGTGGCGAGGGAGATGCCGAGTTCCGTGCCGATTTGCGCGTAGGTCAGGCCATCGAGCTGTGCCAGCAGGAACGCGCGCTTGACCTGAACGGGCAAGCCGTCGAGCAATTGGTCCAGCTCTACCAGGGTTTGCAGGATGATCGCGCGTTCTTCTTCCGACGGTGCCACGTGCTCGGGCATCTGCGCCAGTGCATCGAGGTAGGCGCGCTCCAGGTCCTGGCGACGGTAAAAATTGAACAACACGCGCTTGGCGACTGTGGTGAGGAAAGCGCGCGGCTCGATCAAGGTCGGGGTTTCGCGCGCGGTCAGCACGCGGATGAACGTGTCCTGGGCCAGGTCGGCCGCGCTTTCCGGGCAGCCGAGCTTGCGTCGCAACCAGCCGGTGAGCCAGTGGTGATGGTCCTGATACAAGACTTCGACGGTGTTTGACGGATGCAACGCGATCACTCCATAAGCAATAGCATGCTTTAGAGAACAAGAATTGTTCGCATTGTAGGGTGCCAGACAAGGTTCGGCAATCCGCCAGGGCAGGTGATTCATCCGTTCTCTTTTGCTTATGAGAATATTTATCATTAATATTGCGCACCGATGAACCTGGCGCTGCCCGCATGAAAAGCACAACCTCACTTCCCGCCGCTTACCGCCTTGCCGTCACGTCCCGCGTGTTGGCTGCCGTGGTCGGCGGCTATTTGATGGCTTCCCTGGCAGCCGTTTGCCTGGCGCTGTGGATGCCCACTTCGCGCGCCGACGCCGTGATTACCGGGATGATGAGTTCGTTTGTGTTCTATTTGCTCGCCGTCATCTGGTGCTTCGCTTGCCGCACCGCGTGGCGCGCCTGGTGGGGCGTGATGCTGCCGAGCGCGCTGTTTGCGGCCCTGGCGGGCGTGGGTTACTGGATGGTGCGCACATGAAAGAGGGCTTTCGTCAGGCGATGGCCTGGTTGCACACCTGGGCTGGATTGATCTTCGGCTGGCTGCTGTTTGCGATTTTTCTGACAGGCACGCTGGCGTATTTCAAGGACGAAATTACCCACTGGATGCAGCCCGAAGTGCAGGCGCACCCATTGGACGACGCGCGCAGTCTTGCTGCCGCCCAAACCTATCTGCAGCAACAGGCACCCAATGCTGCGCGCTGGTTTATCACCTTGCCAGACAGCCGAGACCCCGGCCTGTCGGTGATGTGGCAAGACAAGGTCGACCCCGGCAAACGCGGCAATTTCATTCAGAAAGTCCTCGACCCGCTCACCGCTCAACCGGTGCAGGCCCGCGAAAGCATGGGCGGCGATTTCTTCTACCGCTTCCACTTCCAGCTGCAAATGCCCTACCCGTGGGGCCGCTGGCTGTCGACCATCGCCGCCATGGTGATGTTCATCGCGCTGATCACAGGCATCATCACCCACAAAAAAATCTTCAAGGACTTCTTCACCTTCCGCCCTCGCAAGGGCCAGCGGTCCTGGCTCGACGGACACAACGCCGTCGGCGTGCTGGTGCTGCCGTTCCACTTGATGATCACCTACAGCAGCCTGGTGATTTTCATGAGCATGGTGATGCCCGCACCCATCGTCGCTTCGTATGGCGACGACAGCCGCGCATTTTTCAACGAGGTGTTTCCCAATACAGACAACCTTCCCGCGCTCGGCCAGCCGGGGCAATTGTTGCCCTTGCTGCCGATGTATCAGCAAGCGCGCGAACAATGGGCGGGCGGGCATGTCGGGCGGTTGGTGGTGAATAACCCGAGTGATGTGAATGCCTCGGTCAATGTGGTCCGCGCCGGTTCCGACCGGGTGGTGCATGATTTCGGCAGCAGCGTGTCATTCAGCGGTACCACCGGCGACGTGTTGCGGGTCAGTGGCGAGCAGTCGCTACCGGCAGCGATTGGCGGCAGTTTTTACGGCTTGCACATGGGCCATTTCGCCGGCCCGGTGCTGCGTTGGCTGTACTTCATCTGTGGCTTGGCAGGTACGGCGATGATCGGCACCGGCCTGGTGATTTGGCTCGGCAAACGTCAGCTCAAGCACGCCAAAACGGGCGTGATGCCATTTGAATTGCGGCTGGTGGAAGTGCTGAACATCGCCAGCATGACCGGGCTGATGATCGCCATCGCCGCATTTTTCTGGGCTAACCGCCTGCTGCCGGTGAGCTTTGCCGAGCGCTCCGGCTGGGAAGTGCAGGTCTTCTTTATTGCCTGGGGGTTGAGTGGGCTGCATGCGCTGTCGCGTCGGGGCCGCCAGGCCTGGGTCGAACAATTGAGTGTTGGCGCGCTGCTGTTTGTCGCGATCCCGCTGCTGAACGCGCTGACCACCTCGCAACATCTGGGCGTGTCACTCGCCAAGGGCGACTGGGCCATGGCCGGCTTCGACCTGACGTGCCTCGCCAGCGGGCTGTTTCTCATGTGGGCAGCCTGGAAGATGCAACGCCGCACGGTGCCGCAACCCCAGGCCGCCCGTGCGCGTGGTTTGGCGCTAAAGCAGGAGGCCCACTGAATGCTCCTCGCGTCGCTGATGTGCTACGCCGGTTTTTGCGCACTGTGCCTGTCCACCGACCGTCACCATGGCGAGTTACTGCGCAGCAAACCTTCACCGCGTCGGCGCTTGAGCCTGCGCGTCGCCGGTTGGCTGCTGTTGAGCGTGTCGATCTGGCCCGCCGTCGCCGCCACCGGATGGGGCCAGGGACTGGTGGAGTGGTGCGCCGTGCTGATGCTCAGCGCGCTGCTGTTGGTGTTGCTGTTGCCGTACCGGCCCAGGCTGGCCTTGATCCTGGCAGGCGTTAGCTTGCTCGCCAGCCCTGTTGCGGCCTTCGCCTTCTCCTGAGTTTCTCGTGATGATCAGCACCCCACCCGAATCCCAGGACAACCCGCACACCGATGCGGCCGGTGGGCGTGCGCATTTCCTGCAGGTGTTTTTGTCCCAGCGTTCGCAGATGGAAGCACTCGTCAGCCGGCGCGTCGGTTGCCGCGCCACGGCGGCGGACCTGGTGCAGGACCTGTTCCTGCGCTTCTGGCGTCGGCCGCTGGTGCAGGTCGAAGAACTCAGCACTTACTTGCTGCGCTGCGCCGGCAACATCGCCATCGACCATCTGCGCAGTGAAAGCGCGCGGGTACGCAGCAACGAAGGCTGGTTGCCGGAACAGCAAGACAACGGCGGTTCCGAGCCTCAAGCGGCGCTCGAGGCGGGCAACGATTTGCGCCATGTCGAAGCCGCCTTGCGCAGCTTGCCGGAGCGCACCCGGCAGATTTTCCTGCTCAACCGCATTCACGGGCGCAAGTACGCAGAAATCGCCAAAGCCATGGGCCTGTCCCAAAGCGCCGTGGAAAAACATATGATGCGCGCCCTCGAAGCCTGCAAAGCCAGCCTTCGCGAACCATCGACCCCACGCTCGCCAGGGAAAGCACCGTGAACGCCACCCCCACGCCCGCTCAGGAACAGGCCGCTCTTGACTGGTTGAGCCTGTTGCACGACAGGCCCAGCAGTGGCGATCAGGCCACGTTCAGCCAGTGGCTGCGAGCCGACCCGGCGCACGTCCAGGCCTATTCTCAGGCCCAGGTGCTGTGGGAGTTGAGCGAAGTGCCCGCACGCGCACTGGCGGACGAAGATGCACTGGCCTTGCAGGGTTACCTCAACGCGATGAACACCTCCAAACGCTCGCGGGTGGTGCGCGGGTTCGGCGCGTTGGCTATGGCCGCGTGCCTGCTGGTGATGGTGTCGATGGGCGCCGGTTGGCAGCCGTCGCGGTGGGTCGATGACCTGGGTGCCGATTACGTGACCGCGCCAGGTGAGGTCAAAACCTTCACCCTGGCTGATCAATCCCGCGTCACCCTGGATGCTGACAGCGCCATCGACGTGGATTTCAGCCAGGGCGAACGGCACATCCGCTTGCGTCGCGGCGCGGGCTTTTTCAGCGTGACCCACACCGGCCAGCCCTTCGTAGTGGAGGCGGGCAGCGGTGAGGCACGCGTGCTGGGCACCCAGTTCGAAGTGCGCCTGCAACCGGCCGGCGCCGAGGTGACGGTGTTGTCTGGCCGGGTCGGCGTGACGCCGTCCCACACCGGCCAACAGCAAGTTCTGACGGCAGGCCAGCAAGTCGCCTACACCGAAGGCGTGGCGCAGGCCATGCACCCGGTCGACAGCGAATCGCGCCTGGCCTGGCGTGACGGCTGGCTCAATTACTACAAGGCGCCGTTGGCCGATGTGGTCAAGGACCTCGGCCGATATTACCCGGGCCGCATTCTTTTGCTGAATGACGAGATGGGCGCCAAGCGCGTCAGCGGCAGCTTTCCGAGCAAAGACCCACAGGCGGTGTTGAATGCCTTGCAAGCCGTGCTGGGCTTCGAGCAACACAGCCTGCTGGGCCGAATGATTGTGTTGCGTTAGACACATACACCGCTGCGCCTTCACCGAACCGTCATCGCAATCACCCAAACCTGTCACCAAACGGTTACACGTGCCGTGGATCATCCGCAGGTTCCTGAGCAAACGGTCAGGAAGCCATGCGTCGCCTGTCAGACCAGCCCCGACGCAGCTGCCCCATACAACAGAGCAACGTCAGTAAGGGATCTACACGTGAACTACAACAATCTTTATGCCCTGCTTTTAGCATCGGGCCTGGGTGGTTTTGCGCCGCTGGTTTTGGCGGACGACGCTCAGGACGTGGGGTCGGTGAATATCGCCGGCAAACAAACCCTCGGCAATGGCCACATGATTCGCGAAGAAAGTGCCAAGGCGCGGTCGACGGTGACCAAGGAAGCCATGGACGAAATGTCGTCAACCGCCAACGCCATCGACAAGCTCAAATACACCCCCGGCATCAACGTTTCCAGCGATGACGCCAGCGGCACCAGTGGCACCAACTTCACCATGCGCGGCATGAGCTCCGACCAGGTCGGCGTGTCGGTCGATGGCGTGCCGATCAACGACTCGGGCAACTACAGCGTTTATTCAAACCAGCTGGGCGACCCGGAAAACCTCGCGGAAGTGTTCGCCACCCAAGGCTCTTCGGAAGCAGACGGCCCGCACATCGGCTCGAGTGGCGGCAACATCGGCATGATCACCGTACGGCCGACCAAGGAATCCGGGGTGTTCGCCAAGCAGATCGTGGGCGCCAATGACCTGCGCAAGAGCTTCGTGCGGGTCAATACCGGCGATTTTGGTGGCCTCAAGACCTGGGTCTCGGCCTCTCACCTGGAAGGTGATAAATGGCGCGGCAAAGGTACCCTGCGCAGCGACAAAGTCGAGTGGAGCAGCCTGTTTGAAGACGACAGCGGCAATTCCACACTGGCTACGGTGAAGTACAACAACCAGGAAAACTACAACTACAACAGCTTGAGCAAGGCGCAGTTCGAGAACGAAGGGCGGCGCAAGGACTACGCCGAGACACCGGTTTACAAGGCTGGTTTGTTGTCGGCGTCCTACAAGCTCAATCGCAACCCGTTCGAAAGCGTCAACGCCACGCTGACTCAGCGCTGGCGCCTGCAAGACAACCTGTCGCTGACCGTCACGCCGTATTACTACTGGGCCAACGGTGGCAGTTTCAGCGGCCAGACCGCTTCCAGTCTGGGGCCGACGTCTGACAAGGCTGGCAACTACACCCTGAGCAACCTGAAATCGGCCAACTACTATCGGCCTTCGTGGACCGAGACCTGGCGCCCTGGCTTCACCGCCAAAATGAAATGGGACATCAACGACGAGCACAGCCTGGATTACGGCTATTGGTATGAACGCGCGCGCCAGCGCCAAACCCAGCCCTTTATCGGCATCAATAGCGAAGGCGCTCCGGATGACGTGTGGGGCGACTACAACGCTGGCGGCCAGGTGGTCGACAAGAACGGCGCGACGGTGCAGGGGCGCCACTACTACACCGTCACCCCGTCACAAAAAATCTGGGTGCAGGACAGCTGGCAGGCCACGCCAGACTTGAGTTTTAACGGCGGCGTGGCGTACCAGTACGTTGAGCGTGACGGCAACAACCTGGGCAGCCTGTACGACAAGGCGGAAAAACGGAACACCCGTTACCATCAATTCCTGCCCAGCTTCAGCGCCAAATACCAGGTCGATGAGAGTAACCAGACGTTCTACAACGTCACCCGCAACATGCGTACGCCGCCGAACTACGTGCTGTACAACAAGGGCGATTCCGTCAGCCTCAGGTCGGAATTGAGCTGGAACCAGGAAGTCGGCTGGCGTTACACCGAAGTCGACCTGGCACTGAGCGCGACCCTGTTCTACATCAGCTTCAAGGACCGCCAGGTGTCGACCACAGACGCTGCCGGTGACTATATGGTGCTCAACGTTGGCAGTGTCGAAAACAAAGGCCTGGAATTGGAGTGGAGTGGGCTGCTGCCGCACAACTTCAATTATTACGCCTCGTACACCTACACCCAGTCTGAGCAGCAAGACAACGTGCTGAGCAAGAACGTGCTGTTGCCGACGTCGGGCAAGCAACTGGCCAACGTGCCGGAAAACATGTTCAACCTGGTGTTCGGGTATGACGACGCGCGCTTCTACGGCAACATTGCGGGCAAGTACGTGGGCAGTTTTTACGGCGATTTGACCAACGATGAAAAGATTTCCGGGCGCACGGTGTTTGACCTGAACGCGGGTATTTATTTGCCGGTAGACAAGAAGGTGGTCAAGTCGGCGGCACTGCGGTTTTCAATGCTTAACGTGTTCGACAAGCAATACCTGAGCTCGGCGCGCACCGTGGCGTTCAACTCGGCTCCGGTGGGTGGTTTGGCACCGAGCACGGCTTTTTACAACGTCGGTGAGGAGCGCACGGCGATGGTCTCGCTGGAAGCTAACTTCTAATGCCGCAGCAGGGCTGGCTTGTGTGGGAGCTGGCTCCCACACAAGCCAGCGCATATAGCTTCGGGGTTACTTCAACGCGGCCATGATTGCATCGGGGTTGTAGTCCCGAATCAACGTGCCGTTCACCTCCACAAACGGAATCCCGCCGCCGCCCAACGCCTCGTACGCCTTGCGCGCCTGGGCGTCTTTCTCGATATCCAGCGCCTGATACGGGATGCCCTTTTGGTCCAGAAAGCGCCGGATCTGCTTGCAGTAGCCACACCACTCGGTGGAATAGAGCGTAACGCGCGCCGAAGCGCGCACCTGTTCCGATACCACCTGTGACGGGTTGAACAGCCGCTCGATCTTGCCCCAGTTCTGGATGACTACCACCACCAGCAACACCAGCAGGACTTTCTTGAGGACCCCGCCGAGCATCAGTTACGGCGCTTGAGCTGGTCAGTGAGCTGGGTCGGCAGGCCCTTGATGATCAAGGTGCCAGCGGCTTCGTCATACTCGATCTTGTCGCCCAGCAGGTGCGCTTCAAAGCTGATGGACAAGCCTTCGGCGCGGCCGGTGAAGCGGCGGAACTGGTTGAGGGTGCGTTTGTCGGCCGGGATTTCCGGCGACAGGCCGTAGTCCTTGTTGCGGATGTGGTCGTAGAACGCCTTTGGCCGCTCTTCATCGATCAAACCCGAGAGTTCCTCCAGGCCCATCGGCTCGCCGAGCTTGGCCTGGCTGCTGGCGTAGTCCACCAGGGTTTTGGTTTTTTCGCGGGCCGATTCGTCCGGCAAGTCTTCGCTTTCAACAAAGTCGCTGAAGGCCTTGAGCAGGGTGCGGGTTTCGCCTGGGCCGTCGACGCCTTCCTGGCAGCCGATAAAGTCACGGAAGTACTCCGAGACCTTCTTGCCGTTTTTGCCTTTGATAAACGAGATGTACTGCTTGGACTGCTTGTTGTTCTGCCACTCGGAAATGTTGATGCGTGCGGCCAGGTGCAATTGGCCCAGGTCCAGGTGGCGCGACGCGGTTACGTCCAGCTCCTCGGTCACCGCCACGCCTTCGCTGTGGTGCAGCAGGGCGATGGCCAGGTAGTCGGTCATGCCTTGTTGGTAGTGGGCAAACAGCACGTGGCCGCCAACGGAGAGGTTGGACTCCTCCATCAGCTTTTGCAGGTGCTCAACGGCGGTGCGGCTGAAGGTGGTGAAATCCTGCCCACCGTCGAAATACTCTTTCAACCAGCCGCTGAACGGGTGCGCGCCGGACTCGGCATGGAAGAAACCCCAGGCCTTGCCTTGTTTGGCGTTATAGCTCTCGTTGAGGTCGGCAAGCATGTTCTCGATGGCCGCAGATTCGGAGAGTTCCGAGTCGCGGGCGTGGAGAACTGCGGGTGTGCCGTCGGGTTTTTTGTCGATCAGGTGGACGATGCAATGACGGATCGGCATAGGCTTCTCGGCTGGTTGAAGGGGAGCAGGTGGCCTCCCCGAAAAGTCGCCCAGTGTACCGCACCCGTTGGCCAAGACGCGCCTGCATGGGCGTTTTGGCCGACCTCCGACGACCTATATGCCTTTTTTTCACGGTTTAGAGCGATAAAGCTGACCAAATGGCTAGGTAGAGGCGGATATTTCCCCGTCTCTGTGCTAGTTTTGCCCCGTCTTACGCCAAGTCTCGGCGTTAAGCGTGCATTCAGCATCTGTCAGGTCGAACCAATCCCCGATTCAAGCATCTATAACCCCGATCTCCGTGGTTATAGCCGGGGGTGCCAGGCCATGACGGTCGGGCTCGATGGCTGACACTGCACTCTGCAATCCATATGAATTTGATAGGGAAGGAACACCACAATGGCTATTACTAAAGACCAACTGATCGCTGACCTGGCTGAAGCAGTAGACGCACCTAAGACCACCGTGCGCGCTCTGCTGGACCAACTGAGCCAGATCGTTGCTGATCAGCTGGAAAACGGCGGCGAAATCACTCTGCCAGGCGTTGGCAAACTGAAAGTGACCGAGCGTCCTGCCCGTACTGGCCGTAACCCTTCGACTGGCGCTGCCATCGAAATCGCTGCCAAGAAAGTTATCAAGCTGGTTGTGGCCAAAGGCCTGACCGACGCTGTTAACAAGTAAGACGCAGCAAAAAAACCGTGCCCCGGAGCGATCCGGGCACGGTTTTTTGTTGCCTGCGATTTGAACTGTGGCGAGGGAGCTTGCTCCCGCTGGACCGGGCTGGCGCTCCAGTGCGAAGCGCTCCCAAGATCGTGGGGCCGCTACGCAGCCCAGCGGGAGCAAGCTCCCTCGCCAGAAAAGCTCGCTCCAGATTAGTCGCGCACCCAGCGTTGGCGCCAAAGCTGCTGTTCGTTCTTGGTCTGGAACGTCCAGGCCACGAAGCGGCTTTGCTTTTGCCCCTGAGACATTTCCACCACCTGGCTTTCCAGCACGCCGGCTTTTCTCAGCGCAGTCTCGATCGCGGGCAAGTTCGACGCTTTGGAAACGAGGGTGCTGAACCACAACACCTTGTGAGCAAAATTCGCGCTCTCGGCGATCAACTGCGTCACAAAGCGCGCTTCGCCGCCTTCACACCACAGCTCGGCCGACTGGCCACCGAAGTTCAGCACCGGCAACTTGCGCTTGGGGTCGGCTCTGCCGAGGGCGCGCCACTTGCGTTCGCTGCCCTTGGTCGCCTCGTCCATGGACGCGTGAAACGGCGGGTTGCACATGGTCAGGTCAAAACGCTCACCCGGCTCCAGCAGGCCCAGCAGGATGTGCTTGGGGTTGGCTTGCAGGCGCAGCTGGATAACCTTGCTCAGGTCATTGGACTGCACGATGGCCTTGGCGGCTGCCACGGCGATAGGGTCGACCTCCGAGCCGAGGAAGTTCCAGCGGTATTCCATGTAGCCAATCAGCGGGTAGACGCAGTTGGCGCCCATGCCGATGTCCAGCACCTTGACGATCGAACCACGCGGGATCTTGCCGTCGTTGACGCTTGCCAGCAGGTCGGCGAGAAAGTGCACATAGTCGGCACGCCCCGGCACCGGTGGGCACAGGTAGTCTGCCGGAATGTCCCAGTGCTGAATGCCGTAGAACGCCTTCAGCAACGCGCGGTTGAACACCCGCACCGCATCCGGGCTGGCGAAGTCGATGCTTTCCTTGCCGTAAGGATTGAGGATCACAAACTTCGCCAGTTCAGGCGTGGTCTTGATCAGCGCCGGGAAGTCGTAACGGCCCGTGTGGCGGTTGCGCGGGTGCAGGGTGGCCTCTTTGCGAGGTGCCACAGGCTTGGCCGGGGTGGCCGTTTGAGGCTTCTTGCGCGGAGGTTTTGGCGTGCTGGGAGCAGTCATGTTGATTCTGGTGTTGGCTTAGAGTGGTGGGCATTGTCACACATCCTGAGCACAACTCGCTCAAATGTGGGAGCGGGCTTGTTGTGGCGAGGGAGCTTGCTCCCGCTGGAGTGCGCAGCGCTCCTGTTTTTAGGGCTGCTGCGCAGCCCAGCGGGAGCAAGCTCCCTCGCCACAAAAGTCCAGCTTCCACAGTAATTGGGTTTGCACAGGGGAGTGGTCGAGAGCAGTCCAAAAAAAAGAGGCCCGAAGGCCTCTTTTTTCTCACAGGTTCCACCTTACAGGCTGGAAATCCGCGCATGTTGCTCCGCCAGCTTGCCCAAAGCCTGTTCAGCCTCGGCCAGTTTGGCGCGTTCTTTCTCGATTACTTCCGCCGGCGCCTTGTCGACGAACGCCGCGTTGGACAGCTTGCCGCCCACTCGTTGCACTTCACCTTGCAGACGGGCAATTTCCTTGTCGAGACGGGCCAGTTCAGCGCCCTTGTCGATCAGGCCAGCCATCGGCACCAAGACTTCCATCTCGCCGACCAGTGCGGTCGCCGACAGCGGTGCTTCTTCGCCTGCTGCCAATACGGTGATGGATTCCAGCTTCGCCAGCTTCTTGAGCAGCGCATCGTTCTCGGTGAGACGACGCTGATCTTCAGCACTGGCGTTTTTCACAAACACCGCCAATGGCTTGCCTGGCCCGATGTTCATCTCGGCACGGATGTTACGCGTGCCCATCATCAGGGTTTTGAGCCATTCGATATCGTTTTCAGCGGCCTCATCAATGCGCGCTTCATTGGCCACCGGCCAAGGTTGCAGCATGATGGTCTTGCCTTCGATACCGGCCAGCGGCGCGAGGCGCTGCCAGATTTCTTCGGTGATAAACGGCATGAACGGGTGCGCCAGGCGCAGCGCCACTTCCAATACGCGCACCAGCGTGCGGCGGGTGCCACGCTGGCGTTCGATTGGCGAGTTTTCGTCCCACAGCACGGGCTTGGACAGTTCCAGGTACCAGTCGCAATACTGGTTCCAGATGAACTCGTACAAGGCTTGTGCGGCCAGGTCGAAACGGAACTGGTCGAGCTGGCGGGTCACTTCGGCTTCAGTGCGCTGCAGCTGCGAGATGATCCAGCGGTCGGCCAGGCTCAGCTCGTAAGCTTCGCCGTTCTGGCCGCAGTCCTCGCCCTTATCCAGCACGTAGCGCGCGGCGTTCCAGATCTTGTTGCAGAAGTTGCGATAGCCTTCGACGCGGCCCATGTCGAACTTGATGTCGCGACCGGTAGACGCCAGCGAGCAGAAGGTGAAACGCAGGGCGTCGGTGCCATAGCTGGCGATGCCGTCGGCGAACTCGTCGCGGGTCTGCTTCTCGATCTTCTTGGCCATTTTCGGCTGCATCATGCCCGAGGTGCGTTTCTGCACCAGCGCCTCAAGTTCGATGCCGTCGATGATGTCCAATGGGTCCAGTACGTTGCCCTTGGACTTGGACATCTTCTGACCCTGGCCATCACGCACCAGGCCGTGCACGTACACGGTCTTGAACGGCACTTGCGGGGTGCCGTCGTCGTTTTTCACCAGGTGCATGGTCAGCATGATCATCCGGGCGACCCAGAAGAAAATGATGTCGAAGCCGGTGACCAGCACGTCGGTCGGGTGGAATTTTTCGAGAAACTCGGTTTTTTCCGGCCAGCCCAGCGTGGAGAAGGTCCACAGCCCGGCGCTGAACCAGGTGTCAAGCACGTCGTTGTCCTGGTTCAAAACCAGGTCGGCCGGCAGGTTGTGCTTGGCACGCACTTCGGCTTCGTCGCGACCTACATAGACCTTGCCCGACTCGTCGTACCAGGCCGGAATGCGATGGCCCCACCACAGCTGACGGCTGATGCACCAGTCCTGGATGTCACGCATCCACGAGAAGTACATGTTTTCGTACTGCTTGGGCACGAACGCGATGCGGCCATCTTCCACGGCGGCAATCGCAGGCTCTGCCAAAGGCTTGGTCGAGACGTACCACTGGTCGGTCAGCCAAGGCTCGATGATGGTGCCGGAACGGTCGCCCTTCGGCACTTTCAGGCCGTGGTCGTCAACGCTCACCAGCAGGCCGGCGGCGTCGAAGGCGGCAACGATCTGCTTGCGCGCTTCAAAACGGTCAAGGCCGGCGAATTCAGCCGGAATCTTGCCGTCGATGCTCTCGTTCAGCGTGCCGTCCAGGTTGAACACCTGGCAGGCGGGCAGCACGGCGGCATTTTTGTCGAAGATGTTCAGCAGCGGCAGGTTGTGGCGCTTGCCGACTTCGTAGTCGTTGAAATCGTGAGCCGGGGTGATTTTCACGCAGCCGGTGCCGAATTCAGGGTCGCAGTAGTCATCCGCAATAATCGGGATGCGACGGCCGACCAAAGGCAGCTCGACGAATTTGCCGATCAATGCCTTGTAGCGTTCGTCTTCCGGGTTCACGGCCACGGCGGCATCGCCGAGCATGGTTTCCGGGCGGGTGGTAGCGACGATCAGGTAGTCGTTGCCTTCAGCGGTCTTGGCGCCGTCGGCCAGCGGGTACTTGAGGTTCCACAGGAAACCTTTCTCGTCGTGGTTTTCCACTTCAAGGTCGGAAATCGCCGTGTGCAACTTGGTGTCCCAATTGACCAGGCGCTTGCCGCGGTAGATCAGGCCGTCTTCGTGCAGGCGCACAAAGGCTTCTTTCACGGCTTCGGACAGGCCGTCGTCCATGGTGAAGCGCTCACGGCTCCAGTCGACGGACGAACCCAGGCGACGAATCTGACGGCTGATGTTGCCGCCGGACTGGTCTTTCCATTCCCAGATTTTCTCGAGGAATTTCTCCCGACCCAGGTCGTGACGACTCTGGCCGGTGGCTTCCAGTTGGCGTTCCACCAGCATCTGGGTGGCGATGCCGGCGTGGTCGGTGCCCGGTTGCCACAGGGTGTTGCGGCCCTGCATGCGGCGGAAACGGATCAACGCATCCATGATCGCATTGTTGAAGCCATGGCCCATGTGCAGGCTGCCAGTGACGTTCGGTGGCGGGATCATAATGGTGTACGAGTCGCCGGCACCTTGCGGGGCGAAATAATTCTCGGATTCCCAGGTCTGGTACCAGGAAGTTTCGATAGCGTGCGGCTGGTAGGTCTTATCCATGCGCGGCGGGACCCTAGTTGGCATTTATTCAGGAAAGCCGGCAAGTATAACGGGGGAGGGCGTGTGTGGCGAGGGAGCTGCTCCCGTTGGACCGGGCTGGCGCTCCAGTGCGCAGCGCTCCGAGGATTTTGGGGCCGCTTCGCATCCCAGCGGGAGCAAGCTCCCTCGCCACAACAAGCCCGCTCCCACAGGGGGAATGTATATGGCTCAGGATTGGTACTGGCTGAGCAGCCGCTCCATGCGCGCATCCAACCGACGCTTGATCTCGGTTTCGATATGCGGGGCAAAATCGTCGATCACGTCTTGCATGATCAATTGCGCGGCGGCGCGCAGTTCGTTGTCCAGGTGCAGCAGCAGGGCGTCAGGCGCTTTTTCAGCAGCAACCGGCGCGGCTTCTACAGCAGGGGCGACAGGCGCCGGCTTGCCACCGACCATGTCGAACAACAGCGGAATCTGTACCTCGCCGTCGACCGTGTCGGTCAGCATTGGCGGTTGCACGTCATCATCACCGAGCAACTGACGGATCGACTCGAGGTCGTCCAGCAGGTGGTCGTCTTTTTTTAGAGGGTTGGGAGTGTCCATCGTGTACTCAAAGTCGTTGTAGCCGGTGATCTTGCAGAGGATAGCCTTGTTCGCGGTAGAAACGGAAACTCTCCCGCGCGGCCTGACGAATTGCCGGGTCTTCCACTACCACTTCCGCCACACGGGCAAACGCCTTGGCGAAGGTCGGTACTTTCAGGTCCAGGTTAACCAGCAAGTCAGTGTGATCGCCGCAACTGTCGCCCACACCCAGCACTATCAGGCCTTCGGGTTCGGATTCTGCCGGGCCGTGGGGCACAAAACTTTCGCCCTTGAAGCGCCACAGGCGGGCGTCCAGCTCGTCGCGTTGGGCGGCATCGCTGCAATGCAGGTAAATGCGGTGGCCCATGCGCCAGGCTTTTTCGGTGAGTTTGCAGGCAAAGTCCAAGCGCGCGAGCGGGTCGGCGCTGGGCAATATATAGAAGTCGACTTGGGTCATTGCGGTTCCTGGAACCCGGAGCAGCGGTATAACAGCTGCCCCGGGGTCATCAGTTTCAGGCTTTGGCGCGGTCCAGCAGGTACTGGGTCAGCAGGGGCACCGGACGGCCAGTGGCGCCCTTGTCCTTGCCGCCGCTGGTCCAGGCGGTGCCAGCGATGTCCAGGTGTGCCCAGTTGAAGTTCTTGGCAAAACGCGACAGGAAGCAGGCCGCTGTGATGGTGCCGGCTTTCGGGCCGCCGATGTTGGCGATGTCGGCGAACGGGCTGTCCAGTTGTTCCTGATACTCGTCGAACAGCGGCAGTTGCCAGGCGCGGTCGTCAGCCGCCTTGCCGGCGCTGAGCAGTTGTTCGATCAGCTCGTCGTTGTTGCCCAGCAGGCCCGACGTATGGGCACCCAGGGCAACCACGCAGGCGCCGGTCAGGGTGGCGATGTCGATCACGGCTTGCGGCTTGAAGCGCTCGGCGTAGGTCAGGGCATCGCACAGCACCAGGCGGCCTTCGGCGTCGGTGTTGAGGATTTCAACGGTCTGGCCGCTGAGGGTGGTGACGATGTCGCCCGGACGGGTCGCGCCGCCGCTCGGCATGTTCTCGGCGCAGGCCAGGATGCACACCAGGTTGATCGGCAGCTTGAGTTCCAGCACGGCACGCAGGGTACCGAACACGCTGGCGGCGCCGCCCATGTCGTACTTCATCTCGTCCATGCCCAGGCCTGGCTTGAGGCTGATGCCGCCGGTGTCGAAGGTGATGCCTTTACCGACCAGGGCGTAAGGCTTGTCAGCCTTTTTGCCGCCGTTGTATTGCATCACGATCAGGCGTGGCGGCTGGTCGCTGCCCTGGCCCACGGCATAGAACGAGCCCATGCCCAGTTCCTTGATCTTCTTCTCGTCCAGCACTTCGACTTTCAGGCCCTTGAACTCTTTGCCCAGCGCCTTGGCTTGCTCGCCCAGGTACGTCGGGTGGCAGATGTTCGGTGGCAGGTTGCCCAGGTCGCGGGTGAACGACATGCCGTTGGCGATTGCCGTGGCGTGCGTCACAGCGCGTTCGACTTCAGCCTGTGCCGCCTTGATGGTCAGCAGGGTGATTTTCTTCAGGGCGCGGGGTTCGGCTTTGGTGCTCTTGAACTGGTCGAAGACATAACCGCCATCGACCAGGCTTTCTGCCAGCAGGCGAGTCTTGCCGTAGCTGTCACGGCCTTTTACGACGATTTCGTCCAGTGCCAGTGCCGCGTCGCCGCCGCCCAGGCCCTTGAGGGTGTTGAGGATGGCGCTGATGATCTTGCGGAACGGGCGGTCGCCCAGTTCGGCGTCTTTGCCCACGCCCACCAGCAATACGCGGTCGGCTTTGAGGTTGGGCAGGCTTTGCAGCAGCAGGCTCTGACCGACTTTGCCGGACAGGTCGCCGCGCTTGAGGATCGCGCTGATGGCGCCACCGCTCAGTTCATCCAGTTGCTTGGCAGCGACGCCGAGCTTGCGGCCTTCGCCGACGGCGACCACGAGGGTGGCGGTTTTCAACGTTTCGGGGCTAACGCTTTTTACAACCAATTCCATTTTCGGGTCCCTTATAAAGGTCTGTGAGCCAAGAGTCTGTACTCAGGCTTTAAAGCGAAGGCAGCTCTGTAAACCGCCCGCGACAAAGGCCGCAGTTTGAACCTCGCCAGCGGAGCCTGACAACCCTTGCCGCACGCTTTGTGCACGCGTATGAGCAAGCACCGTGACAGGCAGGGTCAATCACAGGATAATGCGCCATCTTTTTAGCCGGCCCGTGTAAACGGGTCGACTCGGTATGCTTGCTTGTTTGGCCGCCTTAGCCTGACAACCCTGGAGTGTCTGGTTTGATCGTCTTCCGTTATCTGTCCCGCGAAGTCCTGTTGACCCTGAGTGCCGTGAGTGCGGTATTGCTGGTCATCACCATGAGTGGTCGTTTCGTCAAATTCCTTGCTCAGGCAGCCTCGGGCGCCCTGGATCCGGGCTCGTTGTTCCTGATCATGGGCTTTCGCCTGCCGGGTTTCCTGCAGCTGATCCTGCCGCTTGGCCTGTTTCTCGGCATACTGCTGGCCTATGGCCGGTTGTACCTTGAAAGTGAAATGACCGTGCTGTCCGCTACCGGGATGAGCCAGCAGCGGTTGCTGGCCATGACCATGGTGCCAGCCACGGGCGTTGCGCTGGTGGTGGCCTGGTTGAGCATGAGCCTGGCGCCTCAGGGCGCCATGCAGTTTCAGCTGTTGCTGAACAAACAGGACGCGATGACCGAATTCGACACCCTTGAGCCGGGGCGCTTTCAAGCGCTGAACGACGGTACGCGGGTGACCTACACCGAAACCATGACGGATGATCGCGCCAACCTCGGCGGTGTGTTCATTTCCCAGAAAAACTTCGGGCAAAACCAGAAAGACCGTGGCATTTCGATTCTGGTGGCCGACAGCGGTCGCCAGGAAGTGCGCCCTGATGGCAGCCGCTACCTGATCCTGGAAAACGGCTATCGCTACGACGGCAGCCCGGGTCTGGCGGATTATCGGGCGATCAAGTACGACACCTATGGCGTAATGCTGGCCAAGCCCGAAATAAGTGAAGAGGTCACCGACCGCGACGCGCTGCCGACGGCCTCGTTGTTCGGCAGCCAGGAACTGCGCTCTATAGCCGAGCTGCAATGGCGTATTTCCCTGCCGTTGCTGGTGTTTATCGTGACCTTGATGGCAGTGCCGCTGTCACGCGTAAACCCGCGTCAGGGCCGCTTTCTCAAGCTGCTGCCGGCGATCCTGTTGTACATGGCCTACCTGACTATCCTGATTTCCGCCCGTGGCTCCCTGGAGAAAGGCAAGCTGTCGCCGACCCTGGGCCTGTGGTGGGTGCATGGCATTTTCCTGGCGATTGGCCTGGGGCTGCTCTATTGGGAACCTATCCGTTTGAAAATGAAGAGCCGTCGCGGCCAGAAGGAGTTGGCTCGTGGTTAAGCTCGATCGCTACATTGGCAGCAGCGTACTGGTCGCCATTCTGGCGGTACTGGGCATCATCCTCGGCCTGGCTTCGTTGTTCGCCTTCATTGATGAAGTGGGCAATGTCACCGACACCTACACGGTCACCAATGTTCTCAGTTTCGTTGCGCTGACCGCGCCACGTCGTCTTTACGACATGATGCCGATGGCCGCGCTGATCGGTTGCCTGATCGGCCTGGGCAGCCTGGCCAGCAGCAGCGAATTGACCATCATGCGGGCGGCGGGTGTCTCCATCGGCCGTATTGTCTGGGCCGTCATGAAGCCGATGCTGATGCTGATGGCCTGCAGCGTGCTGATCGGCGAATACGTGGCGCCGCCGGCCGAAGCCACTGCCCAGGCCAATCGCGCCCTGGCCCAGGGGTCGGGCGACGCACAAAGTGCCAAGCACGGCCTGTGGCACCGCCAGGGTGACGAGTTCATCCACATCAACGCCGTGCAACCGGGCGGCCTGTTGATCGGGGTAACGCGCTACACGTTCGACAAGGAGCGTCACATGTTGACCTCCAGCTTCGCCAAGCGCGCGCAGTACGCTGCCGAGAAGTGGGAACTGAGCGACGTCACCACTACCTACTTCCGCAATGTGGGCCAAGGCACCAAGGCTTACACCGAAGTGATCAATGTGCCGACCGAGGCATGGGATATCGCCCTGAAGCCGGAATTGCTCAATACCGTGGTGATGATCCCGGAAACCCTGCCGATCTCCGGGTTGTGGAGCTACATCCACTACCTCAAGGAGCAAGGCCTGAATAATGGCCGCTACTGGCTGGCGTTTTGGGTCAAGGTGTTGCAGCCGGTGGTGACCGCAGCACTGGTGTTGATGGCGATTTCGTTCATCTTCGGCCCGCTGCGCTCCGTGACCCTCGGCCAGCGTGTGTTTACCGGCGTACTGGTGGGCTTCACCTTCCGCATCGCCCAGGACTTGCTCGGCCCGTCGAGCCTTGTGTTCGGGTTCTCACCGCTGTTCGCGGTGCTGGTGCCTACCGCCATCTGCGGCGTGGCGGGCTTCTGGCTACTGCGCCGAGCCGGCTGATACTGCGCTTATAGACAAAAAATGCCCCGGTCGAGAGATCGGGGCATTTTTGTTCTGGTCAGCAAAGATGACGTCCGGCCTGAGCATCAGGTACAATTCCCGGCTATTTTTCAGCGGGCAATCTGCCTGCAGCCTTTTTGAGTGTTGATCCGTGAGTGATTTGAGTCATATCCGCAATTTCTCCATCATCGCCCACATTGACCATGGCAAGTCGACGCTGGCCGATCGATTTATCCAGATGTGCGGCGGCCTTGCCGAGCGTGAAATGGAAGCCCAGGTACTGGATTCCATGGACCTCGAGCGCGAGCGCGGCATCACCATCAAGGCCCACAGCGTTACCCTGTACTACACCGCAAAAGACGGTATCAAGTACCAGCTGAACTTCATTGACACCCCCGGCCACGTTGACTTCACCTACGAAGTCAGCCGCTCGCTGGCCGCGTGTGAAGGTGCGTTGCTGGTGGTGGACGCGGGGCAGGGCGTTGAAGCCCAGTCCGTTGCCAACTGCTACACCGCGATCGAGCAGGGCCTTGAGGTCATGCCGGTTCTGAACAAGATCGACTTGCCGCAGGCTGACCCGGACCGCGTCAAGGAAGAAATCGAAAAAATCATCGGCATTGACGCCACCGACGCCGTCGAGTGCAGCGCCAAGACTGGCCTGGGCGTTGATGAGGTGCTTGAGCGCCTGGTCAAAACCATCCCTGCCCCCACCGGTAACTACGAAGATCCGCTGCAAGCGTTGATCATCGACTCCTGGTTCGACAACTACCTGGGCGTTGTTTCCCTGGTACGTGTACGCCATGGCCGTGTGAAGAAGGGCGACAAGATCCTGGTCAAATCCACCGGCAAGATCCACCTGGTGGACAGCGTCGGTGTGTTCAACCCGAAACACACGGCAACCGTTGACCTGAAAGCCGGTGAAGTGGGCTTCATCATTGCCGGCATCAAGGACATTCACGGTGCACCGGTCGGTGACACCCTGACCTTGAGCTCCACCCCTGACGTCGACGTGCTGCCGGGCTTCAAACGCATCCAGCCGCAGGTCTACGCCGGCCTGTTTCCGGTCAGCTCCGACGACTTCGAAGATTTCCGCGAAGCCCTGCAAAAGCTGACCCTCAACGACTCGTCGTTGCAGTACACCCCGGAAAGCTCCGACGCCCTGGGCTTCGGCTTCCGTTGCGGCTTCCTCGGCATGCTGCACATGGAGATCATCCAGGAGCGCCTTGAGCGCGAATACGACCTGGACCTGATCACCACCGCGCCGACCGTTATTTTTGAACTGTTGCTGAAAACCGGTGAAACGATTTACGTCGATAACCCGTCCAAGCTTCCGGATCTGTCTTCCATCGAAGACATGCGCGAGCCAATCGTGCGGGCCAATATCCTGGTACCGCAAGAGCACTTGGGCAACGTAATTACCCTGTGTATCGAAAAGCGTGGCGTGCAGCACGACATGTTGTTCCTCGGTACCCAGGTGCAAGTGACCTACGATTTGCCGATGAACGAAGTGGTCCTGGACTTCTTCGACCGTCTCAAATCCACCAGTCGCGGCTATGCTTCGCTGGATTACCATTTCGATCGTTACCAATCGGCTAATCTGGTCAAACTGGATGTGCTGATCAACGGCGACAAGGTAGATGCACTTGCACTGATCGTGCACAAGGACAACGCGCACTACAAAGGTCGTCAGTTGACCGAAAAGATGAAAGAACTGATTCCGCGCCAGATGTTCGACGTCGCGATCCAGGCCGCCATTGGCGGGCAGATCATTGCACGGACCTCCGTCAAGGCACTCAGAAAGAACGTACTGGCCAAATGCTACGGCGGTGACGTAAGCCGTAAGCGCAAGCTGCTTGAGAAGCAAAAGGCCGGTAAAAAACGCATGAAGCAAGTGGGCAACGTGGAAATTCCACAAGAAGCCTTCCTTGCGGTGCTCAGGTTGGATAGTTAGGTCCTATGTCGCTAAATTTCCCGCTGTTGCTGGTTATCGCTGTCGCCGTTTGCGGCCTCCTGGCGTTGCTCGATCTGGTGTTCTTCGCCCCGCGTCGGCGGGCGGCTATCGCGTCCTATCAGGGCAGCGTCAGCCAGCCCGATGCGGTGGTAGTCGAGAAGCTGAACAAAGAGCCTTTGCTGGTTGAATACGGCAAATCGTTCTTCCCGGTGTTGTTCATCGTGCTGGTGCTGCGTTCGTTCCTGGTGGAGCCGTTTCAGATCCCTTCGGGCTCGATGAAACCTACTCTGGACGTGGGCGACTTCATCCTGGTGAACAAGTTTTCCTACGGGATTCGCCTGCCGGTGATCGACAAGAAAGTCATCCCGATCGGTGACCCGCAGCGCGGCGACGTGATGGTGTTCCGCTATCCGAGCGACCCGACCGTCAACTACATCAAGCGTGTAGTCGGCCTGCCGGGCGACGTGATTCGCTACACCAGCGACAAGCGTCTGTTCGTCAACGGTGAGTCGGTGGCCGAGAAACTGCTCGGTACCGAACCGAACACCCTGGGCAGCGCCGAGCTGTATCAGGAAAAACTCGGCACGGTCGAGCACCAGATCCGCAAGGAAATGAGCCGCTACCGTGCAATGCCTGATGGCGAATGGAAGGTGCCTGCCGGGCACTACTTCATGATGGGCGATAACCGCGACAACTCCAACGACAGCCGTTACTGGGATGATCCCAACATTCCCAAGGACCTGCTGGGCATGGTTCCCGACGAGAACATTGTCGGCAAGGCCTTTGCAGTTTGGATGAGTTGGCCGGAACCCAAACTCAGCCACCTGCCGAACTTCTCGCGGGTCGGGCTGATCAAGTAATACAGGCGGCGCTGTGAACACAGCGCCGAATGCTTTTCTGGGGTTGGGCAATCATTGGCCCGGCGCCTTGCTGTACCAATAGGATTTGAATTTGAACACTGCGTCAATCGTCGATGGCCGCCGGTGCCACCACACAGATATGGGTAAACCGTGAGCGTTTCTCTAAGCCGTCTCGAGCGCCAGCTCGGCTACACCTTCAAGGACCAGGAATTGATGGTCCTTGCCCTCACACACCGCAGCTTTGCAGGGCGTAACAACGAACGCCTGGAATTTCTCGGTGATGCCATCCTTAACTTCGCCGCCGGTGAGGCGCTCTTTGAGCGTTTCCCTCAAGCGCGCGAAGGCCAGCTGTCACGCCTGCGTGCGCGCCTTGTCAAAGGCGAGACCCTGGCCGTGCTGGCCCGCGGTTTCGGCTTGGGCGAGTACCTGCGGTTGGGTTCCGGTGAATTGAAAAGCGGTGGGTTTCGTCGCGAGTCGATCCTGGCCGATGCGCTGGAAGCATTGATCGGTGCGATCTACCTCGATGCAGGTATGGAGATGGCCAAGGAGCGCGTAGTCGCCTGGCTCGCTTCGGAGATCGAAAGCCTGACGCTGGTTGACACCAACAAAGATCCCAAGACCCGCCTGCAGGAGTACCTGCAGTCCCGTGGTTGCGAACTGCCACGTTACGAAGTGGTGGATATCCAGGGCGAGCCGCATTGCCGCGTGTTCTTCGTGGAATGTGAAATCACCTTATTGAACGAAAAAAGCCGAGGTCAGGGTGTGAGCCGTCGTATTGCCGAACAGGTAGCGGCCGCTGCAGCACTGATTGCCCTGGGCGTGGAGAATGGCCATGACTGATTCAACCGCAACACGCTGTGGCTATGTTGCCATCGTCGGCCGCCCGAACGTGGGCAAGTCCACGCTGCTGAACCACATCCTCGGCCAGAAGCTCGCGATCACCTCGCGCAAGCCGCAGACCACCCGTCACAACATGCTGGGCATCAAGACCGAAGGCACCGTGCAAGCGGTCTACGTCGACACTCCGGGCATGCACAAAGGCGGCGAGAAAGCCCTCAACCGTTACATGAACAAGACCGCTTCGGCGGCGTTGAAAGACGTCGACGTGGTGATCTTCGTGGTTGACCGCACCAAGTGGACCGACGAAGACCAGATGGTCCTCGAGCGCGTGCAGTACGTCACCGGCCCGTTGATCGTCGCGCTGAACAAGACCGACCGCATCGAAGACAAGGCCGAGCTGATGCCGCACCTGAGCTGGCTGCAGGAACAACTGCCAAACGCCCAGATCATGCCGATCTCGGCTCAGCACGGGCATAACCTTGAAGCCCTGGAACGCGTAATCGCCGGCCACCTGCCGGAGAACGAGCACTTCTTCCCGGAAGACCAGATCACCGACCGCAGCAGCCGCTTCCTCGCCGCCGAACTGGTGCGTGAGAAAATCATGCGCCAGATGGGTGCCGAGCTGCCGTACCAGATCACCGTCGAAATCGAAGAGTTCAAGCAGCAGGGCAAAACCCTGCATATCCACGCGCTGATCCTCGTCGAACGTGACGGCCAGAAGAAAATCATCATTGGCGACAAGGGCGAGCGCATCAAGCGCATTGGCACCGAAGCGCGCAAGGACATGGAAGTGCTGTTTGATTCCAAGATCATGCTCAACCTGTGGGTGAAGGTGAAGGGTGGCTGGTCTGATGATGAGCGCGCACTGCGCTCCTTGGGCTACGGCGACCTGTAAGCACACCGCAGGACAAAAATGTGGGAGGGGGGGTGGGGCCCGAAGGGGGGGGGGCGGGGTCGAATAAAAGGCGGTAAAACCCCCACCCGGGGCCAACCCCCCCCCCCAAAAATTGGGGGGGGGGCCGGCCCCCCGATGGGGGGGGTTCCGCTCAAAATCAGTTCCCGCACACCCCCCCAGGGGTACAACCCCCCCTCCCACATTCGGTTTATGTAGTTTTCAAAAATGCATTCCAGCAGTGAGAACCCATGTCCCAACCCACCAGCCAACTCGCCTACGTCCTGCACAGCCGCGCCTACCGCGAGACCAGCGCCCTGGTGGACTTCCTCACGCCTCAGGGCCGCCTGCGCGCAGTCTTGCGCAGTGCACGCGGCAAGGCCGGTACGCAGGCCCGGCCGTTCGTGGCGCTGGACGTGGAGTTTCGGGGCAAGGGCGAGCTGAAAAACGTCGGTCGTCTGGAAAGCGTGGGCATATCCCCCTGGCTGAACGGTGAGGCCCTGTTCAGTGGCCTTTACCTTAATGAACTGTTGATTCGCCTGCTGCCGGCCGAAGACCCTCACCCCGGCGTCTTCGATCACTACGCCGCCACCTTGCTTGCCCTGGCCGAAGGCCGCCCACTGGAGCCGCTGTTGCGTGCGTTCGAATGGCGCCTGCTCGACGACCTGGGCTACGGCTTTGAACTCACCAACGACCTGCACGGCGAACCCGTCGCCGCCGACGGCATGTACCGGCTGCAAGTCGACGCTGGCCTTGAGCGCGTGTACCTGCTGCAACCCGGCCTGTTCCAGGGCACTGAGCTTTTGGCCATGAGCGAAGCCGACTGGACGGCGCCTGGCGCCTTGTCTGCCGCCAAGCGCCTGATGCGCCAGGCACTCGCCGTGCACTTGGGCGGCCGGCCGCTGGTCAGTCGCGAGTTGTTTCGAAAGCCCTGACATCCCCGTGTATGCTGTGCATCGTTTCTTTCCCTTTTCAGGAGCGCTTCCGTGACCACCAGCAATCGCATTCTTCTTGGCGTCAACATCGACCACGTCGCTACCCTGCGCCAGGCCCGGGGCACCCGTTACCCGGACCCGGTCAAGGCTGCGCTGGACGCCGAAGAAGCAGGCGCTGACGGCATCACCGTGCACCTGCGCGAAGACCGCCGCCACATCCAGGAGCGCGACGTACTGGTGCTCAAGGACGTGCTGCAAACCCGCATGAACTTCGAGATGGGCGTCACTGAGGAAATGATGCAGTTCGCCGAGCGTATCCGCCCGGCGCACATCTGCCTGGTGCCGGAAACCCGCCAGGAACTGACCACCGAAGGCGGCCTCGACGTGGCCGGCCAGGAAGCGCGAATCAAGGCTGCGGTTGAGCGCCTGTCGCAGATCGGCAGCGAAGTCTCGCTGTTCATCGATGCTGATGAGCGCCAGATCGAAGCCTCGCGCCGCGTCGGCGCACCGGCAATTGAACTGCATACCGGCCGTTACGCCGATGCTACTACGCCGACTGAAGTCGCCGATGAGCTGCAACGCATCATTGACGGCGTGAGCTGCGGTCTCAAAGAAGGCCTGATCGTCAACGCCGGACACGGCTTGCACTACCACAACGTCGAAGCTGTGGCCGCGATCAAGGGCATCAACGAGCTGAATATCGGCCACGCGCTGGTGGCCCATGCGCTGTTCGTCGGTTTCAAAGGTGCCGTGGCCGAGATGAAGGCCTTGATCTTGGCCGCCGCCAAGCACTGAAAATCCAGTGTGGAGTGGGCTCGTGTGGGAGGGGGCTTGCTCCCGATGACGGTGTGTCAGCTATAGATGAGCTGACTGACACACTGCCATCGGGAGCAAGTCCCCTCCCACATTTGAACTCCGGTGAATTCAGTAATGCAGCACATGCGGCAATGCGAAGCCTTACTGTTTAGCCGACGCAGGTGTATCGTATCTGCCCTTTGCAGGCCCCTGGCCCGCCGCAGATACGTGAGGTTGTTGTGTCCCGATCCTTTTCCCGTCGACAAATCCTGAGTGGCCTTGCAGGCCTGGCCGTTGTGGGCGTCGGTGCCGGTGGCGCCTATCGCTACTGGCTGGGAAAAGTCGCCGAATCCGAGGCCGGGCACGATTACCAACTGATTGCCGCGCCGCTGGACGTCGAACTGGTGCCGGGCCACAAAACCGAAGCCTGGGCATTCGGCCCCTCCGCACCGGGCACCGAGCTGCGCGTGCGTCAGGGCGAGTGGTTGCGAGTGCGCTTCATCAACCACCTGCCAGTCGCTACCACCATCCACTGGCATGGCATCCGCCTGCCGCTGGAAATGGACGGCGTGCCTTACGTCTCGCAACTGCCGGTGCTGCCCGGTGAATATTTCGACTACAAATTCCGCGTGCCCGACGCCGGCAGCTACTGGTATCACCCCCATGTGAACAGCAGCGAAGAACTTGGCCGGGGCCTCGTCGGCCCGCTGATCATCGAAGAGCGCGAGCCCACCGGTTTCAAGCACGAACGCACCCTCAGCCTGAAAAGCTGGCACGTGGACGAGGAGGGCGCGTTCGTGGCCTTCAGCATCCCCCGTGAAGCGGCGCGTGGCGGTACGGCCGGGCGACTGTCGACGATCAATGGCGTGCCCCAGGCGGTGGTCGATTTACCGGCGGGGCAGATCACCCGCGTGCGCTTGCTCAACCTCGATAACACCCTGACTTATCGCATCAATATCCCCGACGTCGAAGCGCAGATCTACGCGCTGGACGGCAACCCCATCGAGCCGCGCCCGTTGGGCAAGGAATACTGGCTGGGCCCGGGCATGCGCATTTGCCTGGCAATCAAGGCGCCGCCTGCGGGTGAAGAACTGTCGATCCGCAACGGCCCGGTGCGCCTGGGAACCTTCCGCTCGGTGGCCAACAGCGACGCACCGAGCGAATGGCCGCCGGCGCTGCCCGCCAACCCGATTGCCGAACCGGACCTGGCCAATGCCGAGAAACTCAACTTCAATTTCGAATGGGTCGGCTCTGTGTCTGTCGATGACGGCAAGCCGCCGAGCCTGTGGCAGATCAACGGCAAGGCCTGGGACATCACCGACAAGACCTGCGCCGACCGCCCGATCGCCAGGCTGGAAAAGGGCAAGAGCTACATTTTCGAATTGAAAAACATGACCCAATACCAGCACCCGATTCACCTGCACGGCATGAGCTTCAAGGTGATCGCCTCGAACCGCCACAAGGTGATCCCGTATTTCACCGACACCTACCTGCTCGGCAAAAACGAACGCGCCCGCGTGGCGTTGGTGGCGGATAATCCGGGGGTGTGGATGTTCCATTGCCATGTGATCGACCACATGGAAACCGGCCTGATGGCCGCCATTGAGGTGGCGTGATGCGCCAGATTCGCCCCGCCGCGATTATTGATCGCAGCCGCGACCAGGATTTCATGCGCGAAGCCCTGGCCCTCGCCGCACAAGGCGCAGCCCTGGGTGAAGTGCCCGTGGGCGCGGTGCTGGTGCAGGACGGTGAAATCATCGGCCGTGGTTTCAATTGCCCTATCAGCGGCAACGACCCCAGCGCCCATGCCGAAATGGTCGCCATCCGCGCAGCGGCGCAGGCGATCAGCAACTATCGGCTGGTGGGCAGCACGCTGTATGTAACCCTGGAACCCTGCAGCATGTGCGCGGGCCTGATCGTGCATTCGCGGGTTGCGCGGGTGGTGTATGGCGCGTTGGAACCGAAGGCGGGGATCGTGCAAAGCCAGGGGCAGTTTTTTACCCAGGGCTTTTTGAATCATCGGGTGCTGTATGAAGGCGGGGTGTTGGCGCAGGAGTGTGGGGCTGTGCTCAGTGAGTTCTTCAAGGCCCGCAGAGCCAAGCCCCAGATTTAGCCAACACAGAGAATCAAATGTGGGAGGGGGGGGGGGGGGGCGCGGGGGGGGGGGGGGGGGCAAAAAAATTATTAAAAAAAACCCCCGGGGGGACCCCCCCCCCCCCCCCAGTGTGAACAAAAT
>NZ_JAUTYR010000123.1:0-612 GCF_041946035.1 Pseudomonas sp. AMR01 | reverse complement strand
AAAAAATATTTAACGACCATGTTAGTGGTTCAAAAAGTAAAAGACCTGGTTTAGATAAAGCAATTGAATTTGCGAGATCCGGAGATACGATTGTTGTTTGGAGACTAGATAGACTAGGACGTAATATGGAGGACTTAATCACATTAGTTAATGAACTTAACGAACGAGGCGTGAGTTTTCATAGTTTAGAAGAAAATATAACAATGGATAAATCAAGTTCTACAGGACAATTATTATTTCATTTATTCGCAGCATTTGCAGAATTTGAACGTAATTTAATTTTAGAACGTTCTTCAGCTGGCCGAATTGCAGCACGTGCTAGAGGCAGATATGGAGGCAGACCAGAAAAATTAAATCAAAGAGATTTAAACTTACTTAAGACACTTTATGATAATGGAACGCCAATTAAGACAATTGCAGAGCAGTGGCAGGTTTCACGTACAACAATTTATCGTTACCTCAATAAATTAGAGAGAATAGAGAATAAAAGCAAGTAGAGCAACTAATATAACTTACTAAAATGAATCTACTAAATAATTCTATATATCATTAACGCATAAATACCTTGATTTAAAATTGCTCGATGCAAATGAAAGCTTCTCACAGCGTCTA
>NZ_JAUTYR010000122.1:0-614 GCF_041946035.1 Pseudomonas sp. AMR01 | reverse complement strand
ATTATTTGCAATAGAAAGTAATAATAAGCCAAGAGCAAAAGAAATTATAGCAGGAATAAGTACCAATTTTGCTCCTTTATTATCTAAGACTTTACCTGTAAATGGGCGAGAAATCAAAACTGTTATAGTATAAATAACAAAAAAGAAACTTGCCGATTTTACAAGGTTAATTTCTACTGCATATAAATTGATATAAGTCATAATAGATGAAAAAGTAAATGTCATTATAAAAATTAATAGCCCGATAGGAATAGCTTTTTTTTCAATTAAGTTTTTCAATGAAAAACTCAGCTTTTTATTTTCAGCTGGTTTTACTTCAGGTAACTTTATAAATAAACTTATCAAGATAGTTAAAATACTTATAGCTAACACAATTATAAAAATAACATCGAATGACGTTATTTGCGTTAAGAAAATACCAATAAATGGTCCAATGCCTGTTGCAAGTGCTGTACTTACTGCGAAGTAACTTATACCTTCTCCTCTTTTTTCATTTGGAATGATAAGTGCTACAATACTTGCAACAATAGTGGTAGTAATACCAATTGATACACCATTGAAAAATCTAACGAGATACAAAATATTAATATTTCCGCCTAATAAATAAGTAGCTG
>NZ_JAUTYR010000121.1:0-616 GCF_041946035.1 Pseudomonas sp. AMR01 | reverse complement strand
CTTCCAGCGCTTTCAGCGCGGAACCACGAACTACCGGCAGGTCATCACCCGGGAAGTCATACTCGGTCAGCAGTTCACGAACTTCCATCTCGACCAGTTCGAGCAGCTCTTCGTCATCTACCATGTCGCACTTGTTCATGAACACGATCATGTACGGGATACCAACCTGGCGACCCAGCAGGATGTGCTCACGAGTCTGAGGCATTGGGCCGTCAGTCGCAGCTACTACCAGGATCGCGCCGTCCATCTGAGCAGCACCGGTGATCATGTTTTTCACGTAGTCGGCGTGCCCTGGGCAGTCAACGTGCGCGTAGTGACGAGTCGGGGTGTCATACTCAACGTGAGAGGTGTTGATGGTGATACCACGAGCTTTTTCTTCTGGCGCGTTATCGATCTGGTCGAAAGCACGTGCAGAACCGCCGTAGGTTTTAGCCAGTACGGTGGTGATCGCTGCAGTCAGGGTAGTTTTACCGTGGTCAACGTGGCCGATAGTACCAACGTTAACGTGCGGTTTTGTACGTTCAAATTTTTCTTTAGACACGGCTATATTCCTTACTATAGCGCTCTCCCCTTCTGGAGAGAGCACGGGACTTTGGTTTTAACCCTGCGGCTTATT
>NZ_JAUTYR010000120.1:0-617 GCF_041946035.1 Pseudomonas sp. AMR01 | reverse complement strand
CTACTCACTTTTAGATGGTATTAAAGTGTAAATTGTTTTCAATGCTAGGAGCACATAGAGTGTTAGAGAGTTTGAAAGATTTATTTGATGCATTTAATTAAGTTGAACCAGTGTGAGTTATTGGTATTTGTAACTCCCCGGGAGTACACTCTGGATGCCACACGGTGCTTACGGTCACAAGTGACCACAAGCTAATCCGTAAGTTGGTACCTTCTGTGAGCACTGAATGATAATACTGAAATAATATAGAAGTAAGGCTAAAATGCCATAAGGTTCATAAAACTGAATCAATACTGAGTACATCTGTAGATAACTGCTAACTGATAATGTCTGAAAGCCTCTAAACATCATGAGGAGTTGATGGGACAAACCCCCAACTAACTCCAACTGACTAGGTAAAAGAAATGCTAAAATAACTAAATGAAAGATCAACTTCTCCTCAAAGGATGAGGACTCACTGCTAACTCTAACAACAGAGACTGGAATCTACTGATACTTTGGAGCTTGTGTCTCTGAACCTATGATATAAGACACCATAGAACAAATGAGTCAGTACTTTGAATGTACTGGTATGTAAGTGAGGTAGGCTGAACGTATGGGGTTCATATGCATAAAAA
>NZ_JAUTYR010000119.1:0-617 GCF_041946035.1 Pseudomonas sp. AMR01 | reverse complement strand
ACAAATACCAGCACTTACCACAGAAAACCCGCGGTAGGTGCCGGACTTGAGAAACTGAAAATTTGTATGCTTAGCTTTGTGCTTCTTCTTTGTTTCTTATCACCAATCTAAATCCTTCCCCATGAATGTTCAGTATCTCTACGTTCTCGTCCTTTTTAAGGTACTTACTCAGTTTGGCAAGATAAACATCCATACTTCGGGATGTAAAATAGTTATCATCTCTCCAAATCTTGGTTAGAGCCAATTCTCTTGGCATAAGATCATTTTCATGAAGTGCCAGTAGTCTCAACAGCTCATTCTCTTTTGGAGATAGTTTTGACGGTTCCTCATCTCTGAAAGTAAGGAAACGAAGTTTTGAATTCAGGTGGAAATCTCCTATCTGGAACTCAAATTGCTTACTGTCGGCAACGCTGTCTGTAGCTTTACGCTGCATGATAGCTTTGATCTTCATAAGCAGTACTTCACTGTCAAAAGGTTTGTTCAGGTAATCATCTGCCCCTACTTTATAACCTTTCAAGACATCTTCTTTCATCGCTTTTGCAGTAAGGAAGATGATTGGGATTTCTTCATTCTTTTCCCTTATCTCCTTAGCAAGGGTGAATCCGTCTTTGTAAGGC
>NZ_JAUTYR010000118.1:0-618 GCF_041946035.1 Pseudomonas sp. AMR01 | reverse complement strand
CGTTGGCGAGCAACTGTCGTCAGTGCCATTGGCCTATGCCATCGGCATTAGGATTGCCGCGCTTCTTGCCTCGGGACGTCATCTTACCCGCGCCGACATTTCCGGACTGTTCGCCGAAGAGACCGGCGCTCTCGACTGGGGGAACGCCTGGACCGTCGATGATTATAACAATGCTGTCGAGATCGGCGCTCTGCTCTGGCTTCGCGAGTCTTCGCGCATAGATCTGGCGACAAGCGTGCACGAAGCCGAAGCGCGGTTCGACTGGCTCGAAACAGCTCTGCCTCCACGGCACGTTCGCAGCGAAGCACAGGTCGAGCTCCAGCAGTTCTCGACCCCGCCGATGCTGGCCTGGCTGATGGCGAAGGCCGCAGCTGTCTCCCCGCACGACACGCTGCTCGAGCCATCCGCCGGCAATGGCGCCCTTGCTCTTTGGGGCAGCGCCCAGAACGCCTCGCTGCTCCTCAACGAGATCGATCCGGCAAGACGAGACGGTCTGGCCCACGTCTTCCCCACGGCCACCATCACTGCGCATGACGGGGAACTGATCGCCGACTTGCTTCGCGGCCCTGTTCCGTCTGCCGTGCTGATGAACCCGCCGTTCGCTCACAGCCTGGAACG
>NZ_JAUTYR010000027.1:0-67395 GCF_041946035.1 Pseudomonas sp. AMR01 | reverse complement strand
TCCTTGGCCCAGCGCGGCTAACCCGGCGTCCTGCCGGGTTACCCACGGATTCAAGCCTGCGTGCGGCCAGCGTGGTTGACGGGGCGACTTAGATCAAGGTCAAGGTCAAGATCAAGATCAAGATCAAAAGCACAGCGTCAGCAACCGGTGTTTTTGCGGTATCTATATTCCATCACAGCGCTCGCGTTATATTCGCGGCACTTTAAATGCAGGAAGTTTGAATCATGGCAGGAAGCAGCTTGTTGGTACTGATCGACGATATCGCCGCCGTGCTTGACGATGTGGCGTTGATGACCAAAGTGGCCGCCAAGAAGACCGCTGGGGTGCTGGGGGATGATTTGGCGCTGAATGCCCAGCAGGTCTCTGGTGTGCGGGCCGAGCGTGAGATTCCCGTGGTGTGGGCGGTGGCCAAGGGGTCGTTTGTTAACAAGCTGATTCTGGTGCCGGCTGCGCTGTTGATCAGTGCGTTTGCGCCTTGGGCGGTGACGCCATTGTTGATGCTGGGGGGTGCGTATTTGTGCTTTGAGGGCTTTGAGAAGCTTGCGCATACCTTTTTGCACAAGCGCACCGAGGAGCAGGCGCATCTGGTTGAGGCGGTGGCGGATCCGGCGACGGATCTGGTGGCGTTTGAAAAGGACAAGATCAAAGGCGCGATCCGCACTGACTTTATCCTCTCGGCCGAAATTATCGCCATCACCCTTGGCACCGTGGCGGATGCGCCGTTGATGCAGCAAGTGATCGTGCTGTCGGGCATTGCCATTGTCATGACGATCGGCGTGTATGGGCTGGTGGCCGGTATCGTCAAGCTGGATGACCTGGGCCTGTGGCTGACCCAAAAACCTGGCCAGGCGGCTCGCAGTATCGGTGGGGTGATCTTGCGTGCGGCGCCTTACATGATGAAAAGCCTGTCGGTGATCGGCACGGCGGCGATGTTTATGGTCGGCGGCGGCATTCTCACCCACGGCGTGCCGGCGGTGCATCACTGGATCGAAACGGTTAGCCAGAACACAGGTGGCTTGGCGTGGTTGATGCCGACGTTGCTGAATGCCGTGGCGGGGATTATTGCGGGGGGTGTTGTGTTGGTAGTAGTCCAAGTGGTTGGCAAGGTATGGCGAGCCGCAAAGGGCTGATTCGTTCGTATCGAGTTCAAATTTAACCGAGGTTTAAGCTTAATCCTACAGTTCGGTTTTCCAGGCATTTATAGGATGCGTTGCGCCTCTTCATGTGAAGTGGCGCGATAAAAATGGATCGATAAGGGGTTAGGGATGAACTGGTGTCTTGGAACTATAAAAAACTATGCCAGGTTCAGTGGGCGAGCCAATAGAAAAGAATATTGGTTGTTCGCTTTTGTAGACACAGTGCTTATGTATGGCTCGATAGCTGTTGCGGGCTGGACCGAGGTTGCATCCAGCAAATGGTTTTATATACCGCTGGGTATTTATGCGGTCCTCATGATCATTCCCCGAATAGCAGTAACATTTCGCAGGCTTCACGATGTGAATGTGACGGGGGCTTACGTGCTCTGGTACGCGCTACCCGTCGTGGGCTTTATCATTGTTACCATTCAACTGCTGAAGAAAGGCGATAAGGGCGAGAACAACTATGGGCTGCCATGACGTAATGTTGAAAATGCCTAAACGCGTTTGACTTTTCCTGAAAACTAATAAAAAGGCCATTCTTTCGAATGGCCTTTTTTTATAGCGCTCGGTTTACTCCGCAATCTGCAACTTGCGCGATTCCGTGTAGATGTATCGCACCTTCTCATACTCAAACGGGGAGTTCATCTGGCCGTAGCGGAAGCTGGTCTGATAACGCTTGTCGACGGCGCGCAGGGCCCAGATTTCCGGGTGGTTTTCGCTGACTTTGGAGACGTTCAGGAAGTTGATCTGCGACTCCGCGCTGTAGTCCACCAGCAGGCCGCCGGTGTCGCGCAGGTTGGACGGGCCGAAGATCGGCAGCACAATGTAAGCGCCGCCGGGCACGCCGTAGAAGCCCAGGGTTTGGCCGAAGTCTTCGCTCTGGCGTGGCAGGCCCATGGCGGTGGCCGGGTCCCACAGGCCGGCGATGCCGATGGTGGTGTTGACCAGCAGGCGACCGGTGGTTTCCAGGGAGCGGTGGCCCTTGAGCTGCAGCAGGCTGTTCAACAGGTTGGGCACGTCGCCCAGGTTGTTGAAGAAGTTGCTGACGCCGGTGCGCAGGAAGCTAGGCGTGACATAGCGGTAGCCGTCGACCACGGGCAGGAACACCCATTGGTCGAAGCGGTAGTTGAAGTGATACACGCGACGATTCAACGACTCCAGCGGGTCATAGACGTTGAGTGCGGTCAGCGACGAGCGCTCGAACTCACGCTGGTCCAGGCCCGGGTTAAACTTGAGCTTGGTCAGCGGTTCCTTGAAGCCGTCCGCATCGACAGTGGTCGGTTCGTGGGCCTTGCTGTTGTCGGCATTGGCGACGCCTGCGCACATCAGGGCGGCGAGCAGCAGAAGATATTTAGCCACGGAAGAACTCCAGCATGGCGTCGGCGTTGACGCGGTAATTGAGGTTGCCGCAATGGCCGCCCAGCGGGTAGACGGTCAAGCGATCGCCGAAGGTTTTACGCAGGAACCCGAGGTCGCCAGGGCCCAGGATCACATCGTCGGCGTTGTGCATCACCGAGATTTTCGGGCTGGTGTGCAGGTAGTCCTTGAGAGCGTACAGGCTGACCTGGTCAACCAGTTGCAGCAGGCTGCCGCCGTCGGTACGTGCGCGCCACATCGGGATCACTTGTTCGGTGAGGTAGCAGTCGAAGTCGCACTGCAGCGCACGCTTGAGGAACGGCGTGAGGCTGGTGCCTTCGGTTATCGGGTATTTGGGCGGAATGATCAGGCCACGGCGGTTGATAAGGTCCGAGGTAAAGGCGATGTCGGCTGCCGCGAAGCGGAACGCGGTACCCATCAGCATGGCCATCTGTTCGTTGGTCAGGTGCTGTTTGGAGTTCTGGAAATCGTAGAGCAGGGCGTCGTTGAGGTCGATGTAGCCTTTCTGCTGGAAGTAGCGGGTCAGCTTGTTCAACACCAGCTCATAGAACGTGGTGCTGTTGTTGATGCCCTTGACCTCGGTCTGCACCAACTTGTCGAGGTTGGTGATCGAGGTGTAGAGGTTGACCGGCGGGTTCAGCAGCAGCACTTTCTTGAAGTTGAAGCTGCGACGGGTCTCGTCGAGTTTGGCCACAAATGCCGCGTCGAGAGCGCCGAGGCTGTAACCGCTGAGGAAGAAGTCGGTGATCGGCAGCGAAGCATTCTGCGCGCGCACGGCCTGCATCACGCGGTAGATGTCTTCGGCGTCTTCCTGGGTGATACCCGGGGTGGCGAAGCGCGAGGCGGCGCTGATGAAGTCGAAGCTGGTGGGCGAGGACAACTGCACCACGTGGTAGCCGGCCTGGTAATACAGTTTTTTCAGGAATTCGTTGATGCTGCTGTCATACCGCGCGCCGGTGCCGGCGATCAGGAACATCAGCGGTGCGGCGTGATCCTGCTTGGCGATGCGGTAAGTGAGCTTTTTCACTGCCCAGAAATTGTCTGGCAGGCTGAACTCGCGCTCGGGGCGCATCGTCAGGCTGTAGTCGGACTGGTTTATCTCGTCGTCGTTTGGCAGTTTTGGCCGAAGGTCGGGCGGTGTGGAGGCGATAGTCGCTTCGAACGGGTTCGTCAAAGGGAAGCCATAAGTGGCTTGGTCGATGTCGACCGCCAGTGCTGACGCACTCAAAAATAGGCTGCCCAACAGGGCAACACAGCGTAAGGAACGGAGCATGACTTAATCCCTAAGAGGAAACGTGCTGAATGAAGTTCGCAGGCTAAGACCACCGCGTTGCCACCGAAGTGCCAGCGTTCGGCACGAAAGATCGGAAAAAAACATCGGAATCGGGGTAATAGTAGCGAGACGATACACTTTGCCGCGCCCTGCTGAACAGATATCTGCGCAGACAGCTTGATAACGGCCGCCAGGGCATTAAGCTGAGCGCCGTTTTTGCCTATCGGAGTGCCCCAATGTCCCCTCGTTTGCCCTGGATCCTGCTGCTTATTGCCTTGCCGTTTTGGCTGGCTGCCAGTTATGGCGCGCGTTATGGCTTTATGGAGGATGGTCAGTGGGTTGGCATCTGTGCCGATGAGGCCAGCCGCTGGGAATGCCAGCTGCGTTCGAACCTTGGGCTGATGATTCACTTCAAGGTGCTGGGCTGGGCAGCACTGGTCACGGCGGTGCTGGCATTTTTTGTGCCGGGCCGCTTGGGCTGGGGGTTGGCAGTGTTGGGGTTGGTATTTGGGTTGCCAGCGTTGGCGTTGTACAACACGACGTTTGCGGTGTTGGCCGTTGTGGTTGCGGGGTTGCGGTTGGTCAGGAAGCCTCGGGCTGTCTGATTGACCGTATCGCAGGCAAGCCAGCTCCCACCTTTGACCGTGTGGACACAATCAAAGGTGGCGTGCCCGCGATAGCGGTTTTAAGCCTTGCGCACCCGCAAGCAGCGCCACAAAGCCACGACCATCAGCACGCTGATCACCGCCCAACCCCACGCCTGCTGGTTCAGCAAGCCTTCTTGGTACAACTGCGGCGCAATGCCGGCGCCGATGAAGAAGGCCAACAGGGCGATCTCTCGGCGCGGCCCGGTCACCGGGCGTACCAGATACACCAACGCCGGCAACACCAGCGCTGCACTCGGAAAGCTGCGATAACGCGGGTCAAATACCAACGCCAGCATCATCACCGCCCCGGCGAACCCGGCAATTGCCACCAGCAGGCCCGCGCGTTTCTCCAGCCAATTGAATGCCCGCTCGCGCCAGCCTTCCCGTGAACTCAATGCCAGGGCGGCGTGGGCCAGCACCAGCAGGTTCAAAACGATCAGCAAGCCTGCCCACACCCATTCATCGTTAAAGCGCGCAGTTACGCGAGTTAATTCGGCCCAGGTTCCGATGGAGCAGGCGGCCACCGCGCCGAGCAACGGCAGTGCCACAGCGGCACGTACACTGCGCACGCGGCCGCCGAGCGCCAGTGTACCCAGCAGGATTATCCCGCCTGCGCCCAGCCACAGTGGCCAGTACGGCACATTGGTCACCGGCCCGGCGAGGATGCCCTTGTCCTGGCGGTCTGCATCAAACAGGCCCCAGTAACCGCCAACCGCACCTTCACTGGCGCGTTTCCACGGCTGGTCAAACGCTTCGATCAGGTTGTAGCGCCAGCCATTGGCTTCGGCCATGGCAACAAAACCGCGCATGAACTTGGCCTCGTTGACCCGGCTCGGCACTGCCGTTTCGCGCTGGCGGCCTTCGCTGGGCCAGCCGGTCTCGCCGATCAACACGTCTTTGGGGGCGAATTTGTTGCCGAAGGTTTGGCGCACATCACCCACATGTTTGAGCGCCTGGTCGATGCTCGACGGGTCATCTTCCCAGTAGGGCAGCAGGTGAATGGTCAGGAAGTCCACTGCCGGGGCGATTTCCGGGTGTTTGAGCCAGAACTCCCACACGTCGGCATAAGTGACCGGTTGCTTGATGTGGCTTTTGACTTTGTGGATCAGCGTCACCAGTTGCGTGGCGGTCACTTCCTTGCGCAGCAGTGCTTCGTTACCAACGATGACCGAGGTGATCACGTCAGGGTTGGCGTTGGCCGAGGCGATCAGTTGGTCGACTTCCTTTTCGGTCGCCACGGGGTCACTGCTGACCCAGGCGCCGGCGATCACCTTCAACCCATGTTTGCGTGCAAGATCGGGCAACGCGTCCAGGCCGACCATGGTGTAAGTGCGCACGCATTCAAAGCGGGTAGCCAGCACCGCCAGGTCGGCGGCCATGCGCTCAGGGCGCAGCTTGAACGGCTGGTCGAAGGGCGATTGGTCTTTATCGAACGGCGTGTAGGACACGCATTGCATCTTGTGGCTGGCGCTGGCGACATCCGGCAATACCACCGGGCGGCCGAGGCCATACCAATAGCCGGCAAGCACCAGAAAGCCAAGGATCAAGGCAAGGAAATAGGGCAGGGCAGGGAAGCGGGCATTTGCGGGCATGGTCGGCTTATCTGGGGGAGCAAAGGCGCGCATCTTACCCGGATTTTTGCCGTCCCAGTGGGGCTGCATGATTTTGACATGCAAAGTTCGGGCGGGATTTTGACGCCAGGCCCTCCAAGTCATCCTGCTGGCGATGTGATGTCGTTTCTTGCTTACCTGAGGTCGCAGTCAGAGCAGGTTCCAAGCCCCGTGAGGTTGATGATCAAAGCGTCAGCACTCCACTGATGGGGCAATAGCCGGATTGACGCGCGTGAAGGGGGCGCGGTGCACCCTATAACAACAGGTTGACGTCGCTCGGCATCCGCCGGGCGCAGCACTTTCGGGGAAGTACGATGAAGATGCGACGACTCTTGGGCGCAGCTGCCACTCTGGTAGTTGCGATGAGCTCCACACTGGCCAGTGCCGACAGCAAAACCCTGAGCATCGGCTATGTTGATGGCTGGTCCGACAGCGTGGCCACCACCCACGTAGCGGCAGAAGTGATCAAGCAAAAGCTCGGCTATGACGTGAAGTTGCAGGCTGTCGCCACCGGGATCATGTGGCAGGGTGTGGCAACCGGCAAGCTCGACGCCATGCTCTCCGCCTGGCTGCCCGTGACCCACGGTGAATACTGGGCCAAGAACAAGGACAAGGTGGTCGACTACGGCCCCAACTTCAAGGATGCGAAGATCGGCCTGATCGTGCCGGAGTACGTCAAAGCCAAGTCCATTGAAGACCTCAAGACCGACACCTCCTTCAAGAACAAAATCGTCGGTATCGACGCCGGTTCAGGCGTGATGCTCAAGACCGATGAGGCCATCAAGGCTTATGGCCTTGACTACAAGCTGCAGGCCAGCTCCGGCGCCGCGATGATCGCCGAATTGACCCGTGCCGAAGACAAGCAGGAATCCATCGCGGTGACCGGTTGGGTGCCACACTGGATGTTCGCCAAGTGGAAATTGCGATTCCTCGACGATCCAAAAGGGATTTATGGTGCTGCTGAAACCGTCAACAGCGTCGGCAGCAAGGGCCTGGAGAAGAAAGCGCCGGAAGTTGTGGCGTTCCTGAAGAAATTCCAGTGGGCCTCCAAGGATGAAATCGGCGAAGTCATGCTCGCGATCCAAGAGGGCGCCAAGCCTGAAGCCGCGGCCAAGGATTGGGTCGCCAAGCACCCGGATCGCGTTGCCGAGTGGACTGCCAAATAATCATTAACCCTCTGCAAGCCACGCCGCAGACCTAGTGTGGGAGCGGGCTTGCTCGCGAAAGCGGTGTATCAGTCAGCAGATGTATTGACTGATACACCGCTTTCGCGAGCAAGCCCGCTCCCACATTTTTTTTGTCCGTATTCAGGCTGCTGTTTATTTATTGGCGGTTAAAACTTGCGAAGTTGCCATCTCGATCTACTACTAAGGTCGTCTGGAACCCTTTGTGCAGCCGCATACAGTGGATACGTTCCAATAATAAAAAAGCTGTGCTGCGAGGATAAAAATAATGAACGACAGCATTTACCTCTCGATTCAAAACAGCCCGCGTTTCAAGGAGCTGGTGAGAAAAAGGGAAAGGTTCGCCTGGATTCTCTCGGCGATCATGCTAGGGCTTTACTCCGCTTTCATCCTGTTGATTGCCTACGGGCCACAAGTCCTGGGGGCCAAGATCAGCCCCGGTTCTTCGATTACCTGGGGCATTCCCCTGGGTGTCGGATTGATTGTGTCCGCTTTCATCCTGACCGGCATCTATGTGCGTCGGGCCAATGGCGAATTTGACGACCTGAACAATGCGATTCTCAAGGAGGCTGCGCAATGATCCGGCGTCTATTGGCTGTATTCGGCGCTGCGCTGTTTGCCCCGGCTGTTTGGGCGGCAGACGCATTGACCGGTGAAGTGCAAAGGCAACCGCTGAACATCTCGGCCATCGTGATGTTTGTCGCATTCGTCGGTGCCACCTTGTGCATCACCTATTGGGCTTCCAAGCGTAACAAGTCGGCGGCCGACTACTATGCGGCCGGCGGCAAGATCACTGGTTTCCAGAACGGCCTGGCGATTGCTGGCGACTACATGTCGGCGGCGTCCTTCCTGGGGATTTCCGCGCTGGTTTACACCTCCGGCTACGACGGCCTGATCTACTCGATCGGCTTCCTGGTGGGCTGGCCGATTATTCTGTTCCTGATCGCCGAGCGCCTGCGTAACCTGGGTAAATACACCTTTGCCGACGTGGCGTCGTACCGCCTCGGGCAAACCCAGATCCGCAGCCTGTCGGCGTGTGGTTCGCTGGTGGTGGTGGCGTTCTACCTGATCGCGCAGATGGTGGGTGCGGGCAAGCTGATCCAGCTGCTGTTCGGCCTTGATTACCATGTGGCGGTGATCCTGGTCGGGATTTTGATGTGCATGTACGTGCTGTTCGGCGGCATGCTGGCGACCACTTGGGTACAGATCATCAAGGCCGTGCTGTTGCTGTCCGGTGCCTCATTCATGGCGCTGATGGTGATGAAGCACGTCAACTTCGACTTCAATGCTCTGTTTTCCGAGGCGATCAAGGTTCACCCTAAAGGTGAAGCGATCATGAGCCCCGGCGGCCTGGTGAAAGACCCGATTTCGGCATTCTCCTTAGGGCTTGCACTGATGTTCGGTACCGCCGGCCTGCCGCACATCCTGATGCGCTTCTTCACTGTGAGCGACGCCAAGGAAGCGCGTAAGAGCGTGCTGTATGCCACTGGCTTCATCGGCTACTTCTACATCCTGACCTTCATCATCGGTTTTGGCGCGATCCTGTTGGTCAGCACCAACCCGGCGTTCAAGGATGCCGCGGGCGCCCTGCTGGGCGGTAACAACATGGCGGCGGTGCACCTGGCCAACGCGGTGGGTGGCAGTATCTTCCTGGGCTTCATCTCGGCCGTGGCCTTCGCCACCATCCTTGCGGTGGTTGCCGGTTTGACTCTGGCCGGTGCTTCGGCGGTGTCCCACGACCTGTACGCCAGTGTGATCAAGAAAGGCAAGACCAACGACAAGGATGAGATTCGCGTATCGAAGATCACCACTGTGGCCTTGGGCGCGCTGGCAATCGGCCTGGGTATTCTGTTCGAAAGCCAGAACATCGCGTTCATGGTCGGCCTGGCGTTCTCGATTGCTGCCAGCTGTAACTTCCCGGTGCTGCTGCTTTCCATGTACTGGAAAAACCTCACCACCCGTGGCGCGATGATTGGTGGCTGGCTGGGCTTGATCAGTGCCGTTGGCCTGATGGTGCTGGGCCCGACCATCTGGGTCTCGATCCTGCACCATGAAAAAGCCATCTTCCCGTATGAATACCCTGCGCTGTTTTCGATGATCATTGCGTTCGTCGGCATCTGGTTCTTCTCCATCACCGACAAGTCGGCGGCGGCGGCGAAAGAGCGTGCGTTGTACTTCCCGCAGTTTGTGCGTTCGCAAACTGGCCTGGGGGCGAGCGGGGCGGTTAATCACTAAGGTTGTAGCGGGATAAAGAAATGCCCCGGTCGAAAGGCCGGGGCATTTTTTTTTTGCCTGGGGTTTTGTGGTGTTCGGGCCATGGTCATCGGGAGCAAGCCCCCTCCCACATTTAACCGAGTACATACTTTGGACGGCAGTCAAATGTGGGAGGGGGCTTGCTCCCGATGGCGATAGACCGGGCAACACAAACAAAAACGGCCTCCACTGAGGGAGGCCGTTCTCTTTGCAAACAAGCACTTAGATGCTTACTTGCGATCTTCCAGCTTGGTGATGTCACGCGACTCGTAGCCGGTGTACAGCTGGCGCGGGCGGCCAATCTTGTACGGGCTGGAGAGCATTTCTTTCCAGTGCGAGATCCAGCCGACGGTCCGCGCCAGGGCGAAGATCACGGTGAACATGCTGGTTGGAATGCCGATCGCCTTGAGGATGATCCCCGAGTAGAAGTCGACGTTCGGGTACAGCGAGCGTTCGATGAAGTAGGGGTCGGTCAGGGCGATCTCTTCCAGGCGCATGGCCAGTTCGAGTTGCGGATCGTTCTTGATGCCCAGTTCCTTCAACACTTCGTCGCAGGTCTTCTTCATGACAGTGGCGCGCGGGTCACGGTTCTTGTAGACCCGGTGACCGAAGCCCATCAACTTGAACGGATCGTTCTTGTCCTTGGCCTTGGCGATGAACGTGTCGATGTTCGAGACATCGCCGATTTCATCGAGCATGGTCAACACGGCTTCGTTTGCACCGCCGTGGGCAGGGCCCCACAGTGCGGCGATACCGGCGGCGATACAGGCGAACGGGTTGGCACCCGAAGAGCCCGCCAGGCGCACGGTGGACGTCGAGGCGTTCTGTTCGTGGTCGGCGTGGAGGATAAAGATCTTGTCCATCGCGGCGGCCAGCACCGGGCTGATCGGTTTGATCTCGCACGGCGTGTTGAACATCATGTGCAGGAAGTTTTCCGCGTACGACAGGTCGTTGCGCGGGTACATCATGGGTTGACCCATGGAGTACTTGTAAACCATTGCGGCCAGGGTCGGCATCTTGGCAACCAGGCGGATCGCGGAAATTTCGCGATGCTGCGGGTTATTGATGTCGAGGGAGTCGTGATAGAAGGCCGACAGGGCGCCAACCACGCCGCACATCACGGCCATCGGGTGGGCGTCGCGACGGAAGCCGTTGAAGAAGGTCTTCAACTGCTCGTGAACCATGGTGTGGTTCTTCACATTACCGACAAAGGTGGCTTTCTGCTCAGCGGTTGGCAATTCGCCATTCAGCAGCAGATAGCAGGTTTCAAGGTAGTCCGACTTTTCAGCCAGTTGCTCGATCGGGTAGCCCCGGTGAAGCAGAATGCCATTATCGCCATCGATATAGGTGATCTTCGACTCGCAGGAAGCGGTCGACATGAAGCCTGGGTCGAATGTGAAACGGCCCGTGGCCGTCAGGCCCCGTACGTCAATAACATCGGGACCAACGGTGCCGGTTAAAATGGGCAGCTCGACGGGGGCTGCGCCCTCGATGATCAACTGCGCTTTTTTGTCAGCCATGTGGCCTCCTATTTATGCTTCAAATCATCAGACAGACCCCCCACGCAGGGCCCGCACCACTATAGTGAGATAAATTCAGATGTCAATTTGCCTAAAGTCTTGCTCCAGAAGGCTTTAACCGTACTTTTTCGTCGAAATTGACTGCCGTTTACGCCTTTTATCCCTCCAGCGCAATCAGCTATTAGGGTGAGGAGCGCGCGTTGTCATTAGTAACCTAACTGTCTATACTCGGCCACCGACCGCCAAGGGCTTTTGGGCTTGCTTTCATTGGGGGTCGCACTCCCTGGGTGGTGCTTACCTGACCAGTGCACTCCCCGACAACTTTGCCCTGATTGTTAGGGGCTCTTAAGTGTGAAAAAAGCCGTGAATAGCCAACGACCTGTAAACCTAGACCTAAGGACCATCAAACTCCCCATCACCGGCGTTACGTCGTTCCTGCACCGTGTTTCCGGCATCATCCTGTTCCTGGGCCTTGGCATCATGCTCTATGCATTGGGCAAATCCCTGGGTTCTGAGGAAGGTTTCGCCGAGGTGAAGGCATGCTTGACCAGCCCGCTGGCCAAGTTCGTAGCATGGGGCCTCCTTTCTGCTCTGCTGTATCACCTGGTAGCCGGCGTGCGCCACTTGATTATGGATGCGGGCATCGGTGAGACGCTGGAAGGCGGCCGCCTGGGCTCGAAAATCATCATCGCCATTTCCGTGGTGCTGATCGTTCTCGCAGGAGTTTGGATATGGTAACCAGCGTTACGAACCTATCGCGTTCGGGCCTCTATGACTGGATGGCACAGCGCGTGTCTGCGGTTGTTCTCGCGGCTTATTTCATCTTCCTCATCGGATACCTCGTCGCGCACCCGGGCATCAGCTTCGAGCAATGGCACGGCCTGTTCGCCCACAATGCGATGCGAATCTTCAGTCTGCTGGCCCTTGTAGCCCTGGGCGCACACGCCTGGGTTGGCATGTGGACCATCGCCACCGACTACCTGACGCCGATGGCGCTGGGCAAGTCTGCGACCGCAGTCCGTTTCCTCTTCCAGGCAGTCTGCGGCATTGCGATGTTCGCTTACTTCGTCTGGGGTGTGCAGATTCTTTGGGGTATCTGATCCATGGCTAACATTCCAACTATTTCCTTCGACGCCATCATCATTGGTGGCGGCGGTGCTGGCATGCGCGCAGCGCTGCAGCTGGCTCAGGGCGGTCACAAGACTGCCGTGATCACCAAAGTGTTCCCGACGCGTTCCCACACCGTATCGGCTCAGGGTGGCATCACCTGCGCCATCGCCTCTGCCGATCCGAACGATGACTGGCGCTGGCACATGTACGATACCGTCAAGGGTTCCGACTACATCGGTGACCAGGACGCTATCGAATACATGTGTCAGGAAGGCCCGGCTGCGGTCTACGAGCTGGACCACATGGGCATGCCGTTCTCGCGTACCGAACAGGGCCGTATCTATCAGCGCCCATTCGGCGGTCAGTCCAAGGATTACGGTAAAGGCGGGCAGGCTGCCCGTACCTGCGCCGCGTCCGACCGTACCGGTCACGCGTTGCTGCACACCCTTTATCAGGGCAACCTGAAAGCCGGTACCACGTTCCTGAACGAGTACTACGCGGTTGATCTGGTGAAGAATGCCGACGGCGCCTTCGTCGGCGTAATCGCTATCTGCATCGAAACCGGTGAAACCACCTACATCCGCGCCAAGGCTACTGTTCTGGCTACCGGAGGTGCAGGCCGTATCTACGCGTCGACCACCAACGCCCTGATCAACACCGGTGACGGCGTCGGCATGGCTCTGCGTGCTGGCGTGCCGGTACAAGACATTGAAATGTGGCAGTTCCACCCGACCGGTATCGCCGGCGCCGGCGTACTGGTTACCGAAGGTTGCCGTGGTGAAGGTGGATACCTGATCAACAAGCACGGCGAGCGTTTCATGGAGCGTTATGCTCCGAACGCGAAAGACCTGGCCGGTCGTGACGTTGTTGCGCGTTCGATGGTTAAGGAAATCATCGCCGGTAACGGCTGTGGCCCGAACGGCGACCACGTACTGCTCAAGCTCGATCACCTCGGTGAAGAAGTGCTGCACAGCCGCCTGCCAGGTATCTGCGAGCTGTCCAAGACTTTTGCACACGTTGACCCAGTGGTTGCTCCGGTTCCGGTTGTTCCAACTTGCCACTACATGATGGGCGGAGTGCCGACCAACATTCATGGCCAGGCGATCACCCAGAACGCTGAAGGCGTGGACGAGATCATCCATGGCCTGTTCGCGGTAGGCGAAGTGGCGTGCGTATCGGTACACGGTGCCAACCGTCTGGGCGGCAACTCGCTGCTCGACCTGGTGGTATTCGGCCGCGCTGCCGGCCTGCACCTCGAGAAAGCGCTGACCGACGGTATCGAATACGATGACGCGACCGACGCCAACATCGAAGCCGCCCTGGCCCGTCTGAACGCTCTGAACGAGCGCACTGATGGCGAAGACGTGGCTACCTTGCGTCGTGAGCTGCAAAACTGCATGCAGAACTACTTCGGTGTGTTCCGCACCGGCGAATACATGCAGAAAGGTATTGCCCAGCTGGCCGACCTGCGCGTGCGCATCTCCAACGTCAAGATCAACGATAAGAGCCAGGCGTTCAACACCGCTCGTATCGAAGCCCTTGAGCTGCAAAACCTGCTGGAAGTCGCTGAAGCGACGGCGATCGCCGCCGAGGTTCGTAAAGAATCCCGTGGTGCTCACGCTCGTGAAGACTTTGAAGACCGCGACGACGAAAACTGGTTGTGCCACACCCTGTTCTTCCCGGGTGACAAGCGCGTAACCAAACGTGCCGTCAACTTCTCGCCGAAGACGGTGCCGACGTTTGAACCGAAGATTCGGACTTACTAAGGGTGGCTGCCATGTTGAAAGTCAGTGTTTATCGCTACAACCCTGATCAGGACGCTGCGCCGTTCATGCAGGAATTCCAGGTCGATACCGGTGGTAAAGACCTGATGGTGCTGGACGTGCTGGCCCTGATCAAAGAGCAGGACGAGGGGTTCTCCTATCGTCGCTCTTGCCGTGAAGGTGTGTGCGGTTCCGACGGCATGAACATCAACGGCAAAAACGGCCTGGCGTGCATCACGCCGCTGTCCGCCGTGGTCAAAGGTAACAAGCTGATCGTTCGTCCTCTGCCAGGTTTGCCGGTTATCCGTGACCTTGTTGTCGATATGAGCATCTTCTACAAGCAATACGAGAAAGTTAAGCCATTCCTGCAGAACGACACGCCGGCTCCGGCCATCGAACGTCTGCAGTCCCCTGAAGAGCGTGAAAAACTCGACGGTCTGTACGAGTGCATCCTGTGCGCTTGCTGCTCGACTTCGTGCCCGTCCTTCTGGTGGAACCCGGACAAGTTCCTGGGTCCAGCCGCTCTGCTGCAAGCGTATCGCTTCCTGGCAGACAGCCGTGACACCAAGCGGACCGAGCGTCTGGCTTCACTGGATGACCCGTTCAGCGTATTCCGCTGCCGCGGGATCATGAACTGCGTCAACGTGTGTCCCAAAGGCCTGAACCCGACTAAGGCCATTGGTCACATCCGTAACATGCTGCTGCAAAGCGGCGTGTAACAGACGTTGTAACAAAGCAGGACCGTTGTGCCCGTAAATGCTGCGGCGCAGGCTTCAACCGGCGCCGTAGTTTTAACTTGAGCAGCGACTTACAAAGCCGCAGCTCTTATTTTGAAGAAATGAGACAAGCAGGGGCATTCGGGTTGGTACCCGAACTATCAGCGTGATCCTAAGTGGCTTGTTTTGGTCGCTGCACTTGGCCTTTTGCAAGCAAACTCGGTGTTTTCGCCGGTGGTGTCCCCAAATCGAGGGTGACCAAGCATGCAAGAAAGCGTGATGCAGCGCATGTGGAACAGCGGCTATCTTTCAGGTGGTAACGCTGCCTATGTGGAAGAGCTTTATGAGCTCTACCTGCACGACCCTAACGCTGTGCCAGAAGAATGGCGCACCAAATTTCAGACGTTGTCTTCAGACGGCAACGCTGCCACCGATGTATCGCACGCAACGATTCGCGATCAATTTGTGCTGCTGGCAAAGAACCAGCGCCGCGCCCAACCGGTTTCCGCCGGCAGCGTGAGCAGTGAGCATGAGAAGAAGCAAGTTGAAGTATTGCGACTGATCCAGGCCTACCGTATGCGTGGCCACCAGGCGGCCCAGCTTGACCCGCTGGGGCTCTGGAAGCGTCCTGCACCTGCAGACCTGTCGATCAATCATTACGGCTTGACCAATGCCGATCTTGATACGACCTTCCGTGCCGGCGACCTGTTCATCGGCAAAGAGGAAGCGAGCCTACGCGAAATTCACGAAGCGTTGCAGCAGACATATTGCCGCACCATCGGCGCTGAATTTACGCACATCACCGATTCCGAGCAGCGCCACTGGTTCCAGCATCGCCTGGAAGGCGTGCGTGGCCGTCCGGTGCTGTCCGCCGATGTGCGCAGCCACCTGCTTGAGCGCGTGACTGCAGCTGAAGGTCTCGAAAAATACCTGGGTACCAAATACCCGGGCACCAAGCGTTTCGGCCTGGAAGGCGGCGAAAGCCTGATTCCAATGCTCGACGAGCTGATCCAGCGTTCCGGTTCCTATGGCACCAAGGAAATCGTGATCGGCATGGCTCACCGTGGTCGCCTGAACGTGTTGGTCAACACCTTCGGCAAGAACCCGCGCGAGCTGTTCGACGAGTTCGAAGGCAAGAAGAAGGTCGAGCTCGGTTCCGGTGACGTTAAATACCACCAGGGCTTCTCGTCCAACGTGATGACCACCGGCGGTGAAGTTCACCTGGCCATGGCCTTCAACCCATCCCACCTGGAAATCGTTTCTCCAGTGGTCGAGGGTTCGGTGCGTGCTCGTCAGGATCGTCGCAACGATTCAACCGGTGAGAAAGTCCTGCCAATTTCCATCCACGGTGACGCGGCATTCGCCGGTCAGGGCGTGGTCCTGGAAACGTTCCAGATGTCGCAGACTCGCGGCTTCAAGACCGGCGGTACAGTTCACATCGTCATCAACAACCAGGTGGGCTTCACCATCAGCAACCCGTTGGACGCGCGCTCTACCGAGTACGCCACCGACGTTGCCAAGATGATCCAGGCGCCGATCCTCCATGTGAATGGTGATGATCCGGAAGCCGTGTTGTTCGTCACCCAGCTCGCCATCGATTACCGCATGCAGTTCAAGCGCGACGTGGTTATCGACCTGGTTTGCTACCGTCGTCGCGGTCACAACGAAGCGGATGAGCCTAGCGGCACCCAACCGTTGATGTACCAGCAAATCACCAAGCAGCGCACCACCCGTGAGCTGTACGCCGACAGCCTGATCAAGGCCGGTGTGGTGGACGATGCGCGTGTTCAGTCGAAGATCGATGAATACCGCAACGCGCTGGATAACGGCCTGCACGTAGTGAAAAGCCTGGTTAAAGAGCCGAACAAAGAACTGTTCGTTGACTGGCGTCCGTACCTGGGCCACGCCTGGACTGCGCGTCACGACACCACGTTCGACCTGAAAACCCTGCAGGAACTGTCTGCCAAGCTGCTGGAAATTCCGGATGGCTTCGTCGTACAGCGCCAGGTTGCGAAGATCTACGAAGACCGTCAGAAGATGCAAGCCGGCGGCCTGCCGATCAACTGGGGTTACGCTGAAACCATGGCGTACGCGACCCTGGCGTTCGAAGGTCACCCAATCCGCATGACCGGCCAGGACATCGGCCGCGGTACGTTCTCGCACCGTCACGCAGTACTGCACAACCAGAAAGACGCGGGCACCTACATCCCGTTGCAGAACCTGTACGAAGGCCAGCCACGTTTCGATCTGTACGATTCGTTCCTGTCCGAAGAAGCCGTACTGGCGTTCGAATACGGCTACTCGACCACCACGCCTCAGGCGCTGGTGATTTGGGAAGCCCAATTCGGCGACTTCGCCAACGGTGCCCAAGTGGTTATCGACCAGTTCATCACCAGCGGCGAGCACAAGTGGGGCCGTCTGTGCGGTCTGACCATGTTGCTGCCACACGGTTATGAAGGTCAGGGTCCGGAGCACTCTTCGGCCCGTCTGGAGCGTTACCTGCAGCTGTGCGCCGAGCACAACATTCAGGTGTGCGTGCCGACTACCCCGGCCCAGATCTACCACTTGCTGCGTCGCCAGGTGATCCGCCCGCTGCGCAAGCCGCTGGTAGTGCTGACGCCGAAGTCGTTGCTGCGTCACAAACTGGCCATCTCGACCCTGGAAGATCTGGCCGACGGTTCGTTCCAGACCGTTATTCCAGAAATCGACACGCTGGACGCCGCCAAGGTCACTCGCCTGATCCTGTGCAGCGGCAAGGTTTACTACGACTTGCTGGAAAAACGCCGTGCCGAAGGCCGCGAAGACATCGCCATCGTGCGTATCGAGCAGCTTTACCCGTTCCCGGAAGACGACCTGATGGAGGCCATCGCGCCTTACACCAACCTCACGAATGCCGTGTGGTGTCAGGAAGAACCGATGAACCAGGGCGCTTGGTACAGCAGCCAGCATCATTTGCGTCGCAGTATCGGCAACCACAAATCGGGCTTGGGCCTGGAGTACGCCGGTCGTGATGCTTCTGCTGCACCTGCGTGTGGTTATGCGTCGATGCACGCCGAACAGCAGGAAAAACTGCTGAAAGATGCTTTCACTGTTTAACGCCTTCGCGCTGACTGAAACCGAATTTTAAGGACCCACAGATAATGGCTATCGAAATCAAAGCCCCGTCATTCCCGGAATCGGTTGCCGATGGCACCGTTGCCACCTGGCACAAGAAACCAGGCGAGGCCGTCAAGCGTGACGACCTGATCGTCGACATCGAGACCGACAAAGTCGTTCTGGAAGTGTTGGCCGAAGCTGACGGCGTGCTGGGCGCGATCGTTGCTGAAGAGGGCGCCACCGTCCTGTCGAACCAGGTACTGGGTTCGATCGAAGAGGGCGGCGCTGCTGGCGCTGCACCTGCCGCTGCTGCCCCGGCTGCCGCTGCTGCACCTGCCGCCGCTCCGGCTGCTGGCGCTGAAGACCCAATCGCTGCACCGGCTGCCCGTCAGCTGGCTGAAGAAAACGGCATCAACCTGGCGTCCATCAAGGGCACCGGCAAAGATGGCCGTGTGACCAAGGAAGACGTGGTTGCTGCGGTTGAAGCCAAGAAAAACGCTCCAGCTGCCGCACCTGCCAAGGCTGCTGCCCCGGCTGCCGCTGCGCCTGTGTTCGCCGCTGGCGACCGCACCGAGAAGCGCGTACCGATGACTCGCGTACGTGCCACCGTGGCCAAGCGTCTGGTTGAAGCACAGTCGAACATGGCCATGCTGACCACGTTCAACGAAGTCGACATGACCGAAGTCATGGCCCTGCGTTCGAAGTACAAGGACCTGTTCGAGAAGTCCCACAACGGCGTACGCCTGGGCTTCATGTCGTTCTTCGTGAAAGCGGCTACCGAGGCGCTGAAACGCTACCCGGCAGTCAACGCTTCGATCGACGGCACCGACATCGTTTACCACGGCTATGCAGACGTCGGCGTTGCCGTGTCCAGCGACCGTGGCCTGGTGGTACCGGTGCTGCGTAACGCCGAGCTGATGAGCCTGGCTGAAATCGAAGGCGGCATTGCTGGCTTCGGCAAGAAAGCCCGTGACGGCAAGCTGACCATCGACGAAATGACCGGCGGTACGTTCACCATCACTAACGGTGGTACCTTCGGTTCGATGATGTCGACGCCGATCGTTAACCCGCCGCAAGCTGCGATCCTGGGCATGCACAACATTCTGCAGCGTCCTATGGCAATCAACGGCCAAGTCGTGATCCGCCCGATGATGTACCTGGCGCTGTCGTATGATCACCGCCTGATCGATGGTAAAGAAGCCGTGACTTTCCTGGTGACCATCAAGAACCTGCTGGAAGACCCGGCTCGTCTGCTGCTGGATATCTGATTGAAGCAGCTCCAGGTTGCGAGCTACAAGCTGTAAGAGAAAGCAGCTTGGCTTGCAGCCTGGAGCTAGAAGCTTGTCGCAAATAGAGGATCTATTTTCATGACACAGAAATTTGACGTCGTAGTGATTGGTGCAGGTCCTGGCGGCTATGTTGCTGCCATCAAGGCCGCACAACTGGGCCTCTCGACTGCTTGCATCGAAAAATACACCGACAAGGAAGGCAAACTGGCACTGGGCGGTACTTGCCTGAACGTTGGTTGCATTCCTTCCAAGGCGCTGCTGGACAGCTCCTGGAAATTCCACGAAGCCCAGGACGGTTTCGCCATCCACGGCATCAACCATGCTGGCGTGACCATTGACGTACCTGCAATGGTCGGCCGTAAAGCCAACATCGTTAAAGGCCTGACTTCCGGCGTTGCGACCTTGTTCAAGGCCAACGGCGTGATTTCCCTGCAAGGCCACGGCAAGTTGCTGGCCGGCAAGAAAGTTGAAATCACCAAGCCGGACGGTTCGACTGAAATCATCGAAGCCGAAAACGTGATCCTGGCACCAGGTTCGCGTCCAATCGACATTCCGCCTGCTCCTGTTGACCAGAACGTGATCGTCGATTCTACCGGCGCCCTGGAATTCCAGGCTGTTCCCAAACGTCTGGGCGTGATCGGCGCTGGCGTGATCGGCCTGGAACTGGGTTCGGTATGGTCCCGTCTGGGTTCTGAAGTGACTGTGCTGGAAGCCCTGGACACGTTCCTGCTGGCTGCCGACACCGCAGTCTCCAAGGAAGCGCTGAAAACCCTGACCAAACAAGGTCTGGACATCAAGCTGGGCGCCCGTGTTACCGGTTCCAAGGTCAATGGCGATGAAGTCGTTGTGACCTACACCGATAAGGAAGGCGAGCAGACCATCACGTTCGACAAGCTGATCGTAGCCGTGGGTCGCCGTCCGGTGACCACCGACCTGCTGGCTTCCGACAGCGGCGTGAACATCGACGAGCGTGGTTTCATCCACGTTGACGATCACTGCGCTACCACCGTGCCAGGCGTTTACGCGATTGGTGACGTGGTTCGCGGCATGATGCTGGCGCACAAGGCTTCCGAAGAAGGCGTCATGGTTGTCGAGCGCATCAAGGGTCACAAGACCCAGATGAACTACGACCTGGTCCCGTCGGTTATTTATACCCACCCGGAAATTGCATGGGTCGGCAAGAACGAACAGCAGTTGAAAGCTGAAGGCGTTGAAGTTAACGTCGGCACCTTCCCGTTTGCTGCATCTGGCCGTGCCATGGCAGCCAACGACACCGGTGGTTTTGTTAAAGTCATCGCTGATGCCAAGACTGACCGCGTATTGGGCGTCCACGTGATTGGCCCGAGCGCTGCAGAACTGGTTCAGCAAGGCGCGATCGGTATGGAATTCGGCACCAGTGCCGAAGACTTGGGCATGATGGTCTTCTCCCATCCGACCCTGTCCGAAGCGTTGCACGAAGCAGCGTTGGCTGTGAATGGCGGCGCCATCCACATCGCCAACCGCAAGAAGCGCTAAGCGAGATAATAAGAAACCACGGCGGTTGCCCGTCGTGAGCCTTGCGCGCAAGACTCACCGCGGAATGTCCGCTGGACGCAGTCTTGTGCAGCTTTACGGGCCTTGAGCCCAGCAGGCTGTACAAGCAGCAGTCACAGGTGGCGCGGCACTCATAATGAGCGCAGCGCCGAATGCGCAGTACCTAACGAAGACGGTAAAAAGCATGAATCTTCACGAGTATCAGGGTAAGCAGCTGTTCGCTGAATACGGCCTGCCAGTTTCCAAGGGTTACGCAGTAGACACCCCGGAAGCAGCAGCAGAAGCTTGCGACAAAATCGGTGGTACCGAGTGGGTTGTCAAAGCCCAGGTCCACGCTGGTGGTCGCGGTAAAGCGGGCGGCGTTAAGCTGGTTCGCAGCAAAGAAGACGCCAAGGCCTTTGCACAGCAGTGGCTGGGCAAGCGTCTGGTGACTTACCAGACTGATGCCAATGGCCAACCAGTCACCAAGATCCTGGTTGAATCGTGCACTGATATCGCTAAAGAGCTGTACCTGGGCGCTGTCGTTGACCGTTCGAGCCGTCGCATCGTGTTCATGGCTTCCACCGAAGGTGGCGTGGACATCGAGAAAATCGCTCACGAAACCCCAGAAAAAATTCTGAAAGCCACTATCGATCCACTGGTTGGCGCTCAGCCATTCCAGGGTCGCGAGCTGGCTTTCCAGCTGGGCCTGGAAGGCAAGCAAGTTGCCCAGTTCGCCAAGATCTTCGTAGGTCTGGCCAAACTGTTCAAGGATCACGATCTGGCTCTGCTGGAAGTGAACCCGCTGGTGATCAAGGCTGACGGCGATCTGCACTGCCTCGATGCGAAGATCAACATCGACGCCAACGCCATGTACCGTCAGCCTAAGCTGAAAACTTTCCACGATCCGTCGCAAGACGATCCGCGCGAAGCGCACGCTGCCAAGTTCGAACTGAACTATGTAGCCCTGGAAGGTAACATCGGTTGCATGGTCAACGGTGCTGGCCTGGCCATGGGTACCATGGACATCGTCAACTTGCATGGCGGCAAGCCAGCCAACTTCCTCGACGTGGGCGGCGGTGCTACCAAAGAACGCGTTACCGAAGCGTTCAAGATCATCCTGTCCGACTCCAACGTCGCTGCAGTACTGGTCAACATCTTCGGCGGCATCGTTCGTTGCGACATGATTGCCGAAGGCATCATCGGTGCAGTGAAAGAAGTGGGCGTTAAAATCCCGGTTGTTGTTCGCCTTGAAGGCAACAACGCTGAACTGGGCGCTAAAGTACTGGCAGAAAGCGGTTTGAACATCATCGCGGCTACCAGCCTGACCGACGCTGCTCAACAAGTTGTTAAAGCTGCGGAGGGCAAATAATGAGCGTCCTGATCAATAAAGACACCAAGGTTATCTGCCAGGGTATTACCGGTTCCCAAGGTAGTTTCCACACCCAGCAAGCCATCGAATACGGCACCAAGATGGTTGGTGGCGTTACTCCTGGTAAAGGCGGCACCGAGCACCTGGGTCTGCCAGTGTTCAACACCGTGAAAGAAGCCGTAGAAAAAACTGGCGCAACCGCCAGCGTTATCTACGTTCCGGCTCCTTTCTGCAAGGATTCGATCCTGGAAGCAGCTTTCGGCGGCATCAAGCTGATCGTTTGCATCACCGAAGGCATTCCTACCCTGGACATGCTGGACGCTAAAGTTAAGTGCGACGAGCTGGGCGTAGTCCTGATCGGCCCTAACTGCCCAGGCGTGATCACTCCAGGCGAATGCAAGATCGGCATCATGCCAGGTCACATTCACTTGCCAGGTAAAGTCGGTATCGTTTCGCGTTCCGGCACCCTGACCTACGAAGCTGTTAAGCAAACCACTGACGCCGGTTTCGGTCAGTCGACTTGCGTCGGCATCGGCGGTGACCCGATCCCGGGTTCGAACTTCATCGACATCCTGAAACTGTTCCAGGAAGACCCGAAGACCGAAGCGATCGTGATGATCGGTGAGATCGGCGGTTCGGCTGAAGAAGAAGCGGCTGCCTACATCAAGGCACACGTGACCAAGCCAGTTGTTTCCTACATCGCTGGTGTGACTGCCCCTGCTGGCAAGCGCATGGGCCATGCTGGCGCAATCATCTCTGGCGGCAAGGGTACTGCAGACGAGAAGTTTGCTGCCCTGGAAGACGCAGGCGTTAAAACCGTGCGTTCGCTGGCAGACATCGGCAAGGCTTTGTCCGAGCTGACGGGTTGGGCTGTCAAATAAGCCTCGCGCTTAGCTGACGCTTCACCACACAAAGGCCACCTTCGGGTGGCCTTTGTGCGTTCTACAGATTGGCGAAGATCAAAATGTGGGAGCGGGCTTGCTCGCGAATGCGGTGTGTCAGTTGAAACACCCTGCGCTGACCCACCGCATTCGCGAGCAAGCCCGCTCCCACATTGTTCTGTATTACCAAATTTAAGTATGAAAACGCGACATTAGAATGTCGCTTATCGGACAGTGCGCCCCGCAAAGGTGCGTTTGTCAGCCTAATTCTGTACCCTAGCCGCCTCTTTATGCGTGCGCATCCCAAAAGGAAGCCGCGCGCCAGACTCGTCGGCCCCCATCCGGGCCGGCAGTATTTCCCTCATCCACAGGGAAGCCCTCTCTAAATTCCGATTCAGTAGTGTGGTATTTCCTCAAATGAAAGTGTTGAAAAGCCAGGACATCCTGGCGTTAGGCTTTATGACTTTTGCCCTGTTTGTGGGCGCCGGCAACATCATCTTCCCGCCTATTGTTGGTTTGCAGTCCGGGCCTCACGTATGGATGGCTGCGCTGGGTTTCCTGATCACCGCTGTCGGTTTGCCAGTGGTCACCGTGATTGCCCTGGCCAAGGTCGGCGGCGGCATGGATGCGCTGAGCAGCCCGATCGGCAAGATCGCTGGCGGCCTGCTCGCGGCGGCGGCGTACCTGGCGGTTGGCCCGCTGTTCGCTACCCCGCGTACTGCGACCGTATCGTTTGAAGTGGGCCTGGCGCCGTTGACCGGCGAGAGCCCACTGGCGCTGTTCCTCTACAGCTCGGTGTACTTCCTGCTGGTATTCTTCATCTCTCTGTACCCTGGCCGTTTGCTGGACACAGTAGGGCGCTTCCTTGCGCCACTGAAGATCATCGCCCTGGCCGTGCTGGGCATCGCCGCCTTTGCCTTGCCGGCCGGTGATGTGGGTGTGGCCACCCCGGAATACGTCGCGGCGCCGTTCTCCCAGGGCTTTATCAATGGTTACCTGACCATGGATACCCTGGGCGCGCTGGTATTCGGCATTGTGATTGTCAACGCCATTCGCTCGCGCGGTGTGGAATCGCCGAAGCTGATCACACGCTACGCGATCATTGCCGGGCTGATTGCCGGCGTGGGCCTGGCGCTGGTGTACATCAGCCTGTTCCGCCTGGGTGCGGGCAGCCATGAAGTGGCCGCCGGCGCCGCTAACGGCGCCGCAGTGCTGCACGCTTACGTGCAACACACCTTCGGCTCCCTGGGCAGCGGTTTCCTGGCGGTGCTGATTTCCCTCGCGTGCCTGGTCACTGCTGTAGGCCTGACCTGCGCCTGCGCCGAGTACTTCAGCCGCGTGCTGCCGCTGTCGTACAAGACCCTGGTAGTGATCCTGGCGCTGTTCTCGTTGTTTGTGTCCAACTTGGGCCTGACCAAGCTGATTGCGTTCTCGATCCCGGTGCTGACCGCGATCTACCCGCCGTGCATCGTGCTGGTGGCCCTGAGCTTCTGCAAAGACTTCTGGCACGAGCAGGGCCGTATCGTCGGGCCTGTGATGTTGGTGTCGTTCATCTTTGGTTGCATCGACGCGCTGAAGGGCGCTGGCCTGGCCGATTGGATGCCGTCGCAATTGGCGCACTTGCCACTGAGCGAGCAGGGCCTGGCGTGGCTGGTGCCGTCGGTGATGACGCTGGTGGTTGCAGTGGTGATTGACCGGATGCTCGGCAAGCGCAGCGAAGCGATCGCGTAAGCTTGTTTTGCGCTGTACCGAAATGCCCCGTATCAATCGATACGGGGCATTTTTTATGCGTCATGGGCAGTGTCGTGTCATCTGCGCTAACGTCGAACCGGTCAACAAAATTTCAAACTGGAGCCCGGTCAATTTGGGAGCTGGCTTGCCTGCGATAGCGTTGGGTCAGACAATTTGGCATCAACTGAGAAACCGCCATCGCAGGCAAGCCAGCTCCCACAGTAGTACCGTGTTCGCATAAGGACCCGTATGTCGTTCGTCGAAAACCACCAAATCCATTTGCTTGCCGCTTTATGGTTCGTCCTCTGTTGGGGCGGTTACACCCGTTACGCCACTTGGAAAGCCCGCGACACTGCATGCCTGGCCAGCGTGTTGCACCTGTACCGCGAAGACTGGATGCGCCGCATGCTGATGCGCGATAACCGCATCGCTGACGCCAGTGTGGTCGGTAACCTGGAGCGCAACGCCTCGTTCTTCGCCTCCAGCACCCTCATCATCCTCGCCGGTATTCTCACCGTGCTCGGTTCGTCCGAGCGGGCGGTGTCGTTGTTGGCGGACATTCCGATGGTGCAGCAGGCGTCCCAGGGCATGTCGGAAATCAAGCTGCTGTGCCTGGCGCTGGTGTTTGTCTACGCGTTCTTCACGTTCAGTTGGTGCATGCGCCAGTACAACTTTGCGGCGGTGCTGGTGGGTTCGGCCCCGATGGTGGGTGAACGGCATGTGTCGGAGCAGGAGCGCAAGGCGTTTGCGCTGCGGGCGGCGCGGGTTATTTCGATGGCCGCCAACCAGTTCAATTTTGGCCTGCGGGCGTATTACTTCGGCATGACCATGCTCGCCTGGTTTGTCAGCCCATGGCTGTTCATGTTGCTGAGCACCGGGGTTGTGCTGGTGCTGTATCGCCGAGAATTTCACTCCGATGTATTGCAGGTGATGGTCTACACGCCGACCGACGGGCCGATGCAGGACGCGGCCAAGGAAGCTACGCCTCAACCCTGATGTACCGGACTTAATTCAACTTCATTCCTGACAAAACAGCAGACAAAAAAAAGCCCGCAATTAAGCGGGCTTTTCTTTTTGCAGCAACAGCCAGACGATTAGTTCTTGGCAGGTTCTGCTGGAGCGGCAGGTGCTGCTTCTTTCGCGGCGGCTGCATTCGATTCAGCCTGAGCTTTGGCAGCATCGGCGTTTTCTTTTGCAGCGTCGTTCACTTTATCCTGTGCCTTTGCCATGTCTTTCTGAGCTTGCTCAGAATGTGCAGCGGCGTCTTGGGCTTTGTCTTCGGACTTCTTGTCGCAGGCAGCGAGACCGAGGGCAGCGGCCAACATCATGGAAATAGCTAAAGTCTTACGCATGGGGTGTTTCTCCTTATGGATATATCTACTGGCCTTTCGAGCTTAGGGCGCCACCATTAGTTCCTTTTATCTCACAGATATATAAAGCTTTTTACCAAGGAACTTTCTTCGGTTGCCCACATCCGCCGCAATCACACTATAAGAGCCGGAAATAAATGACCGAAAACCCTCTGTTAGAGCGTGCCGCGCGCTTTGTATCGGCGTTGCGCCATTGCCAAGTGTTGGGCATTAGCGTGCATGTGGCGAGCGAGGAGGGAATGACGCTGGCACTGCCCTACGCGCCGCACATCGTGGGTGATCCCCAAACCGGCGTGATCCACGGCGGCGCGATGACATCCCTGATGGACACCGCCTGCGGCATAGCCACCCTGTGCGTTTTGCCGGAGTTCGAGGTGTGCCCGACCCTCGACCTGCGCATTGACTACATGCATCCCGCCGAACCGCATAAAACGGTGTACGGCTTTGCTCAGTGCTACCGGGTCACCACTGACGTGATCTTCACGCGCGGCTTTGCCTACCAGGACGACCCGCAGCAGCCGATTGCCCATGTGGTGGGCACGTTCATGCGCATGGGCAAGCGCCTCAAAGGGACGCAGGGCCTGGGCAACACCCTCAAGGGAGAGCAGGCATGACGCATCGCTTCAAGACCCGCCTCGAACAGGCCCATGAGCGCGGTAACTACGAGGCGCTGCTCAACCTGATTCCCTACGCCAGGTTGATTGGCGTTGAATGCACCCGGTTGGGCGATGAGCTGCTGTTCAAGATGCCGGCAAACAAGGACAACATTGGTAACCCGATATTACCGGCGCTGCACGGCGGAGTGATTGCAGGCTTCATGGAGCTGTCAGCCGCGTTGCACCTGCTGGTGTTTACCGGCTCGCCCGGCGTTCCGAAAATCATCGACTTCTCCCTCGACTACCTGCGCGCAGGCCAGTTTCGTGATACTTACGCCACCTGCCAGGTGTGGCGTCAGGGCCGGCGTGTGGCGAACGTGGCGATCACTGCCTGGCAGAGCACACCCGCCGAACCGATTGCCACCGCTCGCGCACATTTCAAGATTGAGGAGTCGGCCCGCCCTTGAAATCCCTGTCTTAGCCCCCAACTTTGATGACAACCCGCCGCCAACCCCCAAGGGCGCGGCCACTGCCATCCAATTGGAGTTTGATGACCATGAGCGTGGAAACTCAAAAGGAAACCCTGGGCTTCCAGACCGAGGTAAAGCAACTGCTGCACCTCATGATCCATTCGCTGTATTCCAACAAGGAAATTTTCCTTCGCGAATTGATCTCGAACGCCTCTGACGCTGTCGACAAATTACGTTTCGAAGCCCTGTCCAAGCCTGAGTTGCTGGAAGGTGGCGCGGAACTCAAAATCCGTGTGAGCTTCGACAAAGACGCCAAGACCGTCACCCTCGAAGACAACGGCATCGGCATGAGTCGCGAAGACGCGATCATCCATTTGGGTACCATCGCCAAATCCGGCACCGCAGACTTCATGAAGAACCTGTCGGGCGACCAGAAAAAAGATTCACACCTGATCGGCCAATTCGGCGTGGGCTTCTACTCGGCCTTCATCGTGGCTGACAAAGTTGAAGTGTTCAGTCGCCGCGCCGGCCTCGCCGCGAGCGAAGGCGTGCACTGGTCGTCCAAAGGTGAGGGCGAATTCGAAATCGCCACCGTCGAAAAGGCTGACCGTGGCACCCGCATCGTGCTGCACCTCAAAGACGCTGAAGATGAATTTGCTGACGGCTACCGCCTGCGCAACGTCATCAAGAAGTACTCCGACCACATCGCTCTGCCGATCGAGTTGCCGAAAGAACAGGCCGCTGCTGAAGGCGAAGAGCAGCCAGCTCTGGAATGGGAAACCGTCAACCGCGCCAGCGCGCTGTGGACCCGTCCGCGTACCGAGATCAAGGACGAGGAATACCAGGAGTTCTACAAGCACATCGGTCACGACTACGAGAACCCGCTGAGCTGGAGCCACAACAAGGTTGAAGGCAAGCTGGAATACAGCTCGCTGCTCTACGTGCCAGCCCGTGCTCCGTTCGACCTGTACCAGCGTGAAGCGCCGAAGGGCCTGAAGCTCTACGTGCAGCGTGTGTTCGTGATGGACCAGGCGGAGTCCTTCCTGCCGCTGTACCTGCGCTTTATCAAGGGCGTGGTCGATTCCAATGATTTGTCGCTGAACGTGTCGCGGGAAATCCTGCAGAAAGACCCGATTATCGACTCCATGAAGTCGGCGCTGACCAAGCGCGTCCTCGACATGCTGGAAAAACTGGCGAAGAACGAGCCTGAGCAATACAAGGGCTTCTGGAAAAACTTCGGCCAGGTCATGAAAGAAGGCCCGGCAGAAGATTTCGCCAACAAGGAAAAAATCGCCGGCTTGCTGCGCTTTGCTTCGACGCACGAAGAGGGCGGTGAGCAGGTGGTGTCCCTGGCCGAGTACCTGGCGCGCGCCAAGGAAGGTCAGGACAAGATTTACTACCTCACCGGCGAAACCTACGCTCAGGTCAAGAACAGCCCGCACCTGGAAGTCTTCCGCAAGAAAGGCATCGAAGTGCTGCTGTTGACCGACCGTATCGACGAGTGGCTGATGAGCTACCTCAACGAATTCGACGGCAAATCCTTCGTCGACGTTGCCCGTGGTGACCTGGACCTGGGTAACCTGGACTCCGAAGAAGAGAAGAAAGAAGCTGAAGAAGTCGCCAAGGCCAAAGAAGGTCTGGTTGAGCGTATCAAGGCTTCCCTGGGCGATGTGGTCAGCGAAGTGCGGGTTTCCCACCGTCTGACTGATTCCCCGGCGATTCTGGCCATCGGCGAAGCGGACCTGGGCATGCAGATGCGTCAGATCCTCGAAGCCAGCGGCCAGAAGGTTCCTGATTCCAAGCCGATCTTCGAATTCAACCCGGCTCACCCGCTGATCGAGAAACTCGACGGCGAGCAAAGCGAAGAGCGTTTTGGCGACCTGTCGCACATCCTCTTCGACCAGGCGGCCCTGGCCGCTGGCGACAGCCTCAAAGACCCGGCCGCTTACGTGCGCCGACTGAACAAGCTGTTGGTTGAACTGTCGGTTTAACACCGTTGTAGAAAAACCCGCTTCGGCGGGTTTTTTCGTTCTAGTGCACCTCAACTGGAGTAAATGATGAGCCAAGTCACTGTGCGTTCCGTGGTCTATCAGATTGATGGCCAGTCTTATGAAAGCCGCCTCGCGTTCGATGCCAGCCACAAGGGCCCGCTGCCGGGTCTGCTGATGGCGCCTAACTGGATGGGTGTGAGTGCGGGTGCTGAAGACATTGCCAAAAGTGTGGCCAGCAAAGGCTACGTGGTGTTGATCGCTGACCTGTACGGGCAAACCGTGCGTCCGTCGAATGGCGATGAAGCCGGTGCTGCAATGATGCCGTTGAAGAACGACAACCCGTTGCTGCTCAAACGTATGCAGGCAGCTTTTGAGCAACTGCAAGGCCAGACCGAAGCCGCAGTGGATACCTCGAAGCTGGCGACCTTTGGCTTCTGCTTTGGTGGTTTCTGCTCTCTGGAACTCGCACGTACCGGTGCACCGTTGAAGGCTGCCGTATCGTTCCACGGCACTATCGACACGCAAAACCCGGCGGGCGCCAAGCACGTGAAGGGTTCAGTGCTGGTACTGCACGGCGCATCTGATCCGTTAGTGCCGAAAGAGCAACTGCCAGCATTTGAAGATGAAATGAATGCGGCCGGTGTGGATTGGCAGTTGCTGAGCTACGGCGGCGCGGTGCATTCCTTCACCGACCCGCACGCCAATGTGCCGGGCAAGATGATGTATGACGAGAAGACCGCGAAGCGGGCGTTCAAGTCGATGCATGATTTGCTGGATGAAGTGTTCAAGGCCTGATTCTTCAGCGCCTGTCACGGCCTCTTCGCGAGCAAGCCCGCTCCCACATTTTGACCGTATTTTACCTGTTGGAATGCGGTCAAAATGTGGGAGCGGGCTTGCTCGCGAAGGCTATCTCACCGGCAACTCAATCCTTTCAGACTCCCCCGGTACCGTCGGCCAATCCCCGGCCGCCCACCGTTGCCTGGCCTGTTCAATCACCGCCGGATCACTCGCCACAAAATTCCAGTTGATCCGTCGTAGCCCGTCCAGTTGCGCGCCGCCAAACACCACCAAATGGCAGTCCCTCTCGGCAAACAGTGTCATTTCCTGCCCAGCGGGCAACACCACCAGGCTGTGCACCTCCAATGCCTCGCCATCCAGCTGTGCCTCGCCTTCCAGCACATACACCGCCCGTTCCTCATGCTCATCCGGGATCAGCAGCGTGGTGGCCGTCTGCATGCGCACCTCGGCATACAGCGTGGGCGACCGCACTGGCACCGGGGATTTGAGGCAAAAACCACTGCCGGCGATCAGGCGAATCTGCACGCCCAGGCTGTCGCTGACCGGCAGGCTCGCCGCCGGATGATGGCTGTAGTGCCCAGGTCCAGTTTCATGGTCCATGGGTGAGGCCAGCCACACTTGCAGCCCGTGCAGGCTGAAACCACTGGCCTTGAGCGGCTCGGGTGTGCGTTCCACGTGGGCAATCGCGCTGCCTGCAGTCATCCAGCTCACATCGCCGGCCTCGACCACTTGATCCGAGCCCAGGCTGTCCTTGTGCTGCAACGCGCCTTCGAACAGGTACGTCAGCGTCGACAGCCCGATATGCGGGTGCTGGCGGATATTCATGCCTGTGCCCGGCGCATAGCGGGTGAGCAACATGTGGTCGAAGAACACAAAGGGCCCGACGCTGCGGCATTCGCGCGAGGGCAGCGGGCGCAGGATCGGCTGGCCTTCGACCTCTTCAGGGCGAGGGCGGATCACGATGGTCATGGGGCATCCCTGTCGGAGCGGGTTAGAGAGGGCTGAGCATAACCCGCTCGACGGGAGGTTGGCGCTATTGGCTGAAGGCGCCTTCAGACAGTGTGGTTTCGATTGTGACCTCGGCAGTGGTCATCAGCTTGTGTACCGGGCAGCGGTCGGCCACGCGGTGCAGTTCGTCGCGCTGCTCATCGGTGAGCACGCCCTTGAGGGTCAGCTTGACGTTGAGTGTGTACTTGCCCTTTTGCTCCTCGGTGCTGTCGTGGGTCACTTCGACCGTCACGCCGGTGAGGGGAATGTCTTTCTTCTGGGCGTAGAGCTTGACGGTCAGCGCCTTGCACGAGGCCAGGGCTGCATCGAAATAGTCATGGGGGGAGGGCGCCGAGTCATCTCCGCCCAGGCTCTTGGGCAGGTCGGTGAACAGTTCGTGGTTATTGATATTCACGCTGTGGCGAAAGTTGTCGTGGTTCAGGGTATTCACGGTAACAGGCATGGCAAACCTCACACGTCGGCAGGAAGAAGGTCATGCAGTTATAGAGCATGCTGGCACTCTCGTGTTCCGCGTAATTTGCCCGCTGAACCCGGGCAGGCCTCACAGGGTCTATCGGTATTAGCCCCCGTTGAGGTTGTACCGTGCCCTGGAGCCGCCTGAGTTTTGCCGTGTTATTCGCCGCCAGCAGCCTTGCTGTGCAGGCCCGTGACTATGTCTACAGCGATGCGCACCTGCATTACGTCGACTTTTTCCAGGAAACCGCGGGCATGGACAAACTGCTGAAGGCCATGGCCGACGCGCGCATCGACCATGTGATGATTTCCGGTATTCCCGTGGCGAAAAAGTGGCACGAAGACGAACCCAAGCGCCCGCGCTATTACGCCGGTGACGACGCCGATGCCTACTGGTACAGCGCCACCGATGTGATCGTTGCGGCAGCGCTCAATAAACTCAAGCCCGAGCAGCGCCAGCACTTTCACCCGTTTTTGTCCGGGTTCAACCCCAACGACAAGAACTCCGCCGCCCATGTCCAGCGCATGCTCGACCTCAACCCCGGTCTGTGGCAGGGCATCGGCGAGGTGTTCACCCGCCACGATGACCTGACCGCCTTGACGGCTGGCGACACCCCGCGCGCCAACAACGAAGCCATGACGCTGATCTATCACCTGGCGGCGGAAAACGACCTGCCGGTGATGCTGCACTCCAACATCACGTCCAAACGCGAGCGCAACCCGCTGTATCTGGCCGAAGTGGAAGAGCCACTGCGCAACCATCCGCACACCCGCTTTATCTGGGCTCATGCTGGCACCAGCAAGGAGATCCACCGCCATCAGGTGCAGATGGACTTTTTGCTACCCACTCTGACTCGCATGCTGGAGGCTTACCCCAATCTGTACATCGACCTCTCCTGGAGCATGCTCACGCCGTACTTGCTCGATGATGCAGGCAAACCCCGCGCGCAGTGGCTGAAGCTGGTGGAACGCTTCCCGGAGCGTTTCATGCTGGGATCGGACGTGGTAGGGCGTTTCAACAAGTTGGGTAAGGAAATGCACCGCTTTGAGCCGTTTCTCGATGCGTTGCCTGAGGACGTCGCCCGCAAGGTGGCGCGGGATAACTTCCTGGCGATTCTGCCGAAAGCCGCTCGCGATGAGCGGGTGCAATGAATTTGGCGGATCGACATCGACCGGGGCGCCTCAAATCAAAAGCAAAAGCTCGGCGGCCTTTAGCCGACCTGAGTGGTTGAATCAAAGGCGCTGTTTTGTCTAAAGCAGATTGCGATCCTTCAGACAAAATGGAGGTCCACTGTGGGAGCGGGCTTGCTCGCGAATGCGGTGTGTCAGCCACCCAATTCATCACTGACCCACCGCATTCGCGAGCAAGCCCGCTCCCACAGTTTTGACCGAGTAAGACTTCAATACCTTCACACGCAGGTGAGCTTCTCTGTGGGAGCTGGCTTGTCGAATCGTCGCACCGCTGCGATGCAGACACCTCGGTACATCAGGCAAACCGAGTTGATGCCATCGCAGGCAAGCCAGCTCCCACAAAAGCCAGCTCCCACAAAAAAGCCCCGAACCAGTCGGGGCTTTTTCACGCGATCAACCTACAGGTCTTACTGACCCTGCCAGCGCTTCAGCACCAGCGTGGCGTTAGTGCCACCAAAGCCGAAGCTGTTGCTCATCACCGTATCGATCTTAACGTTCTCAACTGTCTTGGTCAGGATCGGCATATCAGCCACAACCGGATCAATCTCGTCGATGTTGGCCGAACCCGCCATGAAGTTGCCTTCCATCATCAGCAAGCAGTAGATCGCTTCATGCACGCCAGCGGCGCCCAGGGAGTGACCCGACAGGCTCTTGGTAGAGCTGATGGCCGGCGCCTTGTCGCCGAATACCGCACGCACGCCTTCCATTTCCTTGGCGTCGCCGACCGGAGTCGAGGTGCCGTGGGTGTTCAGGTAATCGATCGGGGTATCAACGGTGGACATTGCCATCTGCATGCAACGGATGGCGCCTTCACCGCTTGGCGCAACCATGTCGTAGCCGTCGGATGTCGCGCCGTAGCCAACGATTTCGGCGTAGATTTTTGCGCCACGGGCCAGAGCGTGTTCCAGCTCTTCGACCACGACCATGCCGCCACCGCCGGCGATGACGAAACCGTCACGCTTGGCGTCGTAGGCACGGGAAGCCTTTTCCGGGGTTTCGTTGTACTGGGTGGACAGCGCGCCCATGGCGTCGAACAGGAACGACTGGCTCCAATGTTCTTCTTCACCGCCACCGGCGAAAACGATGTCCTGCTTGCCCAGCTGGATCTGCTCAACCGCAGTACCGATGCAGTGAGCACTGGTGGCGCAAGCGGAGGAGATCGAGTAGTTCACGCCCTTGATTGCAAACGGCGTGGCCAGGCAGGCCGAAACGGTGCTGCCCATGGTCCGGGTCACACGGTACGGGCCAACGCGCTTCACGCCTTTTTCGCGCAGGATGTCCAGCGCTTCCATCTGGTTCAGGGTCGATGCGCCGCCGGAGCCGGCGATCAGGCCGGTGCGCACGTTCGATACCTGGTCTTCGGCCAGGCCGGAGTCGGCGATGGCGTCTTTCATGGCCAGGTAGGCGTAGGCGGCAGCGTGGCCGACGAAGCGGTAGATCTTGCGATCAATCAGTTCTTCGAGGGGCAGGTCGATGGAGCCGGAAACCTGGCTACGCAGACCCATTTCGGCATATTCCGGGTTGAAGCGGATGCCAGGGCGACTTGCACGCAGGTTAGCGGTGACGGTCTCTTTGTCATTGCCCAGGCAAGAAACGATGCCCAGACCAGTGATAACGACGCGGCGCATGCGGATAACCCTTAAAAGTTGTCAGTGGAAGTGAATACGCCGACCCGAAGGCCTTCGGCAGTATAGATCTCGCGACCGTCGACGGTGACCGAACCGTCGGCGATGGCCAGGTTCAGCTTGCCCTTGAGGACGCGCTTGATTTGAATGTTATAGGTGACTTTCTTGGCGGTCGGAAGGACCTGGCCGAAGAACTTCACTTCGCCCGAACCCAGCGCACGGCCACGGCCCGGCAGGCCTTGCCAGCCCAAGTAGAAGCCGACCAGTTGCCACATGGCGTCAAGGCCCAGGCAGCCCGGCATCACCGGATCACCTTCGAAATGGCAGGCGAAGAACCACAGGTCAGGGGTGATATCCAGCTCGGCGACCAATTCACCTTTGCCGTACTTGCCACCTTCTTCGCTGATATGGGTGATGCGATCCACCATCAGCATGTTCGGCGCGGGCAGTTGCGCGTTACCTGGGCCGAACAGCTCACCGCGACTGCAGCGCAGCAGGTCTTCCCGAGTAAAGGCGTTTTGTTTGGTCATGCGAGCTCCTCAATAATCCCATGCGGCGGGGTAGGGTAAATCTTCCCGATCCGACTGAAGCGTTCATGCCTCAGGTCAGCAGCCTACACATAGACTATTGCGTTGTAGTGAAAGTCACAGCGTCAAGGCACTCAATGTACACTTGTTCACTGAAATTTTAAACCGGGCCTGTTTATCGGCCCGTTCGGGTGCCTAAGACTGCCGCACTTTCGTCTTTCACGCCAGTCGGAGTTGGTGGATGGCGTGGCGCTATTGCACCCAGCGCTGCAGTATTTGCTGCAAGTCCGTGCGTTTGAACGGCTTGGCCAGGTAATCGTTCATTCCGGCTGCAAGACAGGCTTCGCGGTCGCCCTGCAGTGCGTTGGCAGTCAGCGCGATAATCGGCAAGTCGGCGCAGCCGGGCAGTTGCCGGATCTGGCGCGTGGCCTCGTAACCATCGATTAACGGCAGGCGGCAGTCCATCAGGATCGCGGTGAAAATCAGGCTCTCGGCACTGCGGATCGCCTCGGCGCCATCCGTGGCCAGGCTCACTTCAAAGCCCAGGCTGCGCAACATGGCTTCGACCACCGCGCGGTTGACCGGGTTGTCCTCCACCAGCAACACATGGCGGCCATTGCCAGCGCCGGTTTTGCCATCGGTGTCCTGGGCAATCGTCGGCAGGCTTTGCTGGTCGATGGCCAAGGGGATTTCCAGGGTAAACACCGAACCGCGGCCTTCTTCGCTCTGCGCGCGCAAGGTGCCGCCCATGCGTTCGGCCAGCGTGCGGGCGATGGGCAGGCCCAAACCGGTGCCGCCGTAACGTCTTGAAATGGAACTGTCAGCCTGCTGGAACGCATCGAACATTAGCTCGAGGCGCTCGGCAGAAATACCGATGCCACTGTCGCGCACGGTGCAGGTAAACCACACCAGTTCATGGTCCAGGGTTTGCCAGTGGGGCTCGACGATGACCGTGCCTTGCTCGGTGAATTTGAGCGCGTTGCCAATCAGGTTCACCAGAATCTGCCGGATACGCGTCGGGTCGCCTCGTACCCGCAGCGAATCCATGCCGGCCGGAATCGGCAGTTCCAGCGCCAGCCCGCGCTGCTGGGCGCTGTGCTGGAAGGCCTGGGCGCAACTGCTGATCAAGTCGGCCAGGTTGAACGAAATATTTTCCAGCTCCAACGCCGCGCGTTCGATGCGCGAAAAATCGAGGATGTCGTTGATCACCTTGAGCAGGTGCTCAGTGGACTCCGAAGCCAGCGCCGCGTACTCGGTTTGCTCGTCGGTCATCTCGGTGGTTTCAAGCAACTGCAACATGCCCAGCACGCCGTTCATGGGCGTGCGCAACTCGTGGCTCATCATGGCCAGGAAGTCCGACTTGGCATTGTTCGCCCGTTCGGCTTCTTCGCGGGTCTGGATCAGTTGGGCCATGGCTTGGTGCTGTTCGCGACTGGCCTGGTTAAGGCCTTCGGCAAGGTTGTTGATGTGTCGCGCCAGGTCGCCCAACTCCGAGTCATCCACAATCGGCAGCGGCGTCTTGTAGTCGCCCTGCTGGATGGCCTTCACCGCGTTGCCCATCGCGCTGATCGGCTTCGACAGGCTGGCCGCCAGGCGCCGCGCCAGCAGGAAGGTAAACAGCAAGGCGAACAGCGCCAGGATGCCGGCCTTGAACAGTATCTCTTGCTGGCGCTGGCTGAAGGCATCGTTGGACATGCCGACTATCACCCGGCCCAGGTAATCCGCGCGCGGGGCTTTGGGCTCGTTGAGGTTGTCCTGGAAAAAGTCATTGCCCAGCTGGATATGCTGCAAGCGGATCGGTGCCTGGAACACTTTCACCGACAGCGAGCGATCATGTTTCTCCGACGGCTGCTCGACGTACACCAGGATGTTTTCAGAACTGTCCTGAATCTCCAAAAAGCGCACGTGAGGCGTGGCCAGGGTTGCGCGCACCAGGCTGTCGAGCACGTCGTTATTACCGGAAATAACCCCGTATTCGGTGGCGGGTGCCAGCTGGTTGGCGATCAACTGGCCGGTGTGGTCGAGTTCCTGGCGCAGGTCCTGGATGCGCACGAAGGTAAAGAAGCTGATCAACAGCAACGTCAGCAACAGCGCCGGGCCCAGGGTGATGAGCTGGGTGCGGGTGTTGATGTCCCAACGACGACGCAAGGTCATGGACGTTTTTCTCCTTCGGCCAATCGGGCGGCGACGGCGACTTCGTCAACCTGTTCGATCCCCAGTGAGCGCGCGACTTGCGGGTTGCCCACGACTTTGAAGTGTTCCGGGTACAAGGTGCGTGGCCAGGTGGCCGGCGAATGGTCGAGCAAACGGTCAAGTACATTGAGCCAGTCCGCTTGATCGCTGTAGGTGCTGGCCAGGCTGCCGGCCTTGACGAACCCTGCATTGGGGCCCACCAGCGGCAGTTGTTGGGCATAGCTGCTGAGCAACAGGTTCTTCACGGTTTTGGGGTTGTACAGCAGCGGGTCGTCAAGGCCGAGCAGCACGTCACTGTTCTTGAACAGGTTCTGCAACGGGCGACTGTCATTAATGTTGTCCCAAAGTTGCGGCACGATCTCAAGGCCCAACGGCTGCGCATACTGGCGCAGCTCCTGGATCAGGAATTCACTGTCGATGCCGTAAAGCACGCCGATGCGTCGGGCCTGGGGCAGGATGCTGGCAATCAGGTTCAGTTGGCGCTCCAGCGGCGGGTCGCTCCACAACAAGCTGATTTTCGCCGGGTGCGCATTGCCCAGGCGCTGGCGGGCTTGCAGGCGGCTAATACGCAGCACCAGGGTCGGCGGGCCCTGGGCATCCTGCAGGCGCCAGTCGAGGCCGGGCAGGTCCAGCAGGATCAAGCGGGTGCTGGCGGGCAATTGGCTCGGCGCGGGCAGGTCTTTGAGTGGGGTAAAGGTGACGTGGTCCTGGGGGCGCTGCTTGGCCAGTGCGAGCGCAAAGGCTTGCACACCTGCACCGTCTTCGGCGGCGGTCAACAGGATATCGGCGCTCCATGCCGGTGCCGTCAACAGCAGGCACACCAGCAGCAGGCCGCGTCGCCAGAGGCGAGCGATATAAAAGAGGGTCATCCGTGACTGATCGCCCATGTCAGAATTCCAGCTCCGCGCTGAAGTAGAGGACGTGGCGACTGTCGTAATTGTTGTCGGCCCAGGTGGTGGGCTGGTCATCGAGGCGTTGTTGCAACATGCCGGCCAGCTCCACGTTGGCTTTGCCCAGGGCAATGCGCTTGGCCACCCGCAGGTCGACCCGTTCGAAGCGATACTCGTTGAGTGCGTCGTCGCCATAGTAGAACAGCGCGCTGGACCAGCCGTGGCCCCATTCGCGCAGCCAGCCGGCCGAGCCGCTGTTGCGTGCAGTTTGCGCCTTGTCCTTGGGGTTGCTGGCGGTGGCGTCGACGTAAGCATAGGTCAGCCGCAGGCGGTCGGCGTTGCTCATGCGCCAGTCGAACTGCGACTCGGCCCCGGTAAACCGCGAGCTGTTGGCATTGCTGGCAATGTATTGGTTATTGCGCAGCGGCGAGCTGATCATGTCGGTGATTTCGTCGTAGAACAGTTTCACGTCGACGTTCAGCCCAAGGTCGGCAAAGAAGCCGTTGTAGCCCAGCTCCCGTGAGCGCATCAACTCTTTATCGAGGTTACCGGGGCCGCGTGTCACCACAAAATATTGCCCGGAATTTTGCCCGTAGGTCGGCGAGCTGAGGTTGGTGACGCGATAGCTCCAGTTGACGTTGTTTTCGAACATGTCCGGCGAGCGAATCGCTTCGGAATACACCGCGCGCAGGCCATGGCGCGGGTTGATCAAATAGTTGACCGCCACGCGCGGCGTCAGCGAGTTGCCGCTCAGGTGGGTGTCTTCGTACATCGCGCCGCCTTGCAGCAGCCAGTGCTCGCTGGCGCGCCATTCCAGGTGGCCGAACAGGCGCCAAGTGGTGTCGTCGAGGGTGCCGTTGAAGTAGGTGTCGGAGTCCGCACGGTCGTAGCGATAATTCATGCCGCTGACCAGGCGCAGGCTGTCGGACAGGCTGAGGGTGTCTTGAATCTCGAGGTCGTAGCGGCTTTCGCGGGTGCTCTGGTCGATGTCACCGCACACGCTTTGGCTGGCGCCCTGGCGCCATTGGTCGAGCACCTGATTGCCCAGCGCCTGTTCGGTGGCGCTGCCGGGCGGGGCGGCGCTCTGGCTGAAGGTGTCCATGTGCCGGGCGAGCAATTCGGCGTAGTTGGGGTTGATCTGCCACAGCTGGGTCAGTTCCGGGCTGAACGACACCTTGGCATCGCAGGCCTTCCACACCTGCTGGCGGTCCCATTGCTGAGCCGAACCCTGGACGTACAGGCTGTGTTCCGGACTGAACTCATAGTTCCAGCGCAGGGAGCCGGCGTAGTCCTTGGCGGAGACGTCGGAATTGGTACCGCCCTCAGTAATGCCGGCGAACACAGGCATGTAGGTATAAGGACGCTGATTGCTGCCTTCCTTGGCGTCGAATTGCCAGTCGAGGCTCTGCTGCGCGTTCAGGGTCTGGCTCACCGCCAGGCTGAACCGGCTGAGGCGGCGGCTGTCACGGCGGTCGGCACCGGCGGCGTCGCTGTCGAACCCGCTGTCCTGTTGCCCGGACAGCGACAAGCGCAAATCGCCGGTGTCCCAACCCACGCCCTGGCTGGCATAGAAGTCGTCTATCCCGCGCGCGCCACGAATGACCTTGACCCGCGAGCCCTGGCTGTTGGCCGGCGAGCGCGTGAGGATATTGACCACCGCCATCAGCGCATTGGCGCCATAACTGACGGTATTGGGGCCACGGAACACTTCAATCCGCTCGATATCTTCCATGGCCACTGGAATGTCGCTCCAGTCCACGGTCGCCAGGCCCGCGCGGTACACCGAGCGCCCGTCGATCAGCACCTGCATGCGCCGCGCATCGCTGGCGCTGGTGCCGTGGTAGTTCACGGCCGCCTGGTTGCCGGTGGTGTAGCCGACCATCATCCCCGGCACCAGCCGCAGCAGCTCGGCGATGTCCCGCGCGCCGCTGGCCTTGATCAGCTCGCTGTCGATGACGGTCATGCTGCCCGGCACGGCGGCGGCCGATTGCTTGAGGCGCGTGGCGGTCAGCACTTGCGGCAGGGGCTGGTTGTCCAGGAACAGGTCGTCGGACAACGCCGGTGCACTGCACAGCAGCATCAGCCACAAAGATGAGCGGGGAGGAGGGCCCAGGTACACGGCACGGCCTTGATCATTACGAATAGCCGGCCATGTTAACTGAGGCGCGGCCATTTGCCAGTCGTCGCACCTGCAATTGCGTCACACAATCGCGGCATTTTCCGACAAACGTGTGAATTGACAGGGGGGCTGGCCGCAAGCGGGTCGCTCCGTATAATGCGGCCATCGCCACTGGTATGGATTAACGGATTGCATATGACTGAACAGCGCCCTATTGCGGTCCTGGGAGGCGGAAGTTTCGGTACCGCCGTGGCTAACCTGCTGGCTGAGAACGGCCACGCGGTTCGCCAGTGGATGCGTGACCCCGAACAGGCCGAGGCCATTCGCGTCCATCGGGAAAACCCGCGTTACCTTAAAGGCATCAAAATTCACCTGGCGGTCGAGCCGGTTACCGACCTGCTGGCCACCCTTGACGCGTGCGACCTGTGCTTTGTCGCGCTGCCCTCCAGCGCCCTGCGCTCGGTGCTGGCGCCCCACGCCGAGCGTTTGGCGGGCAAAATGCTGGTCAGCCTGACCAAAGGCATTGAGCCGCAGACCTTCAAGTTGATGAGCGAAATCCTTGAAGAGATCGCCCCTCAGGCGCGCATTGGTGTGCTGTCCGGGCCGAACCTGGCGCGGGAAGTCGCCGAACATGCGCTCACCGCCACCGTGGTCGCCAGCGAAGACGAAGCGCTCTGCGAGCGCGTCCAGGCGGTGCTGCATGGGCGTACGTTCCGCGTGTATGCCAGCAACGATCGTTTTGGTGTCGAGTTGGGCGGCGCGTTGAAAAACGTCTACGCGATCATTGCCGGTATGGCGGTGGCGTTGGGCATGGGTGAAAACACCAAGAGCATGCTGATCACCCGCGCGCTGGCCGAAATGACCCGCTTTGCGGTGAATCAAGGCGCCAACCCGATGACTTTCCTGGGGCTGGCGGGCGTGGGCGACTTGATCGTTACCTGCTCGTCGCCGAAAAGCCGTAACTACCAGGTCGGTTTTGCCTTGGGCCAGGGCCTGAGCCTGGAAGACGCGGTGACGCGCCTGGGCGAAGTGGCCGAAGGCGTCAACACGCTCAAAGTCTTGAAGGCCAAGGCTCAGGAAGTTGGCGTTTACATGCCGCTGGTCGCCGGCTTGCACGCGATCCTGTTTGAAGGGCGCACGTTGAATCAGGTGATCGAGCTGCTGATGCGTGCCGAGCCGAAAACCGATGTCGATTTTATTTCCACCAGTGGTTTCAACTGAGGAACGCGCCATGAACGATCCGAAAGCAGCCCCCAAATACGAGTCCATTCTGCTGCGCATTCTGTGGATGCTGATGTTTGCCCTGGTGTGGCAAGTGTCGCAGTTCCTGCTCGGCGCACTGGTGCTGGTGCAGTTGATTTACCGCTTGATCTACGGCGCACCAAACCTGGGCTTTATGAATTTTGGTGACAGCCTCAGCCAGTTCCTCGCGCAGATCGGCCGTTTCGGCAGCTTCCACAGCGATCAAAAACCCTGGCCTTTCGCCGATTGGCCAACCCCGCGCGCACCTGAAGGCGAAGCCGCCCACAGCGTGCCGCCGGCGCCGCACCCGGTGCGTGATGAGGAGCCAAAACTGTGAAACTGTGGATTTTGCGTCACGGTGAAGCTGAAGCCCACGCGCCCTCCGACGCCCAGCGCAACCTCACTGAACACGGGCGTGGCGAAGCGCTGCGCAGCGCCGCGAACCTGATCGGCCAGCCCATCAGCGCGATCATCGCCAGCCCCTATGTGCGGGCGCAGCAAACCGCGCAGTTGGTCCGCGAGGTGTTGGGGTTCGACCCAGAAATCTGCACAGTGCCGTGGTTGACGCCCGACAGCAGCCCGTTGCAAGTGCTGGAAGAGCTGCGCACCGATGACAACGTGCTGTTGGTCAGCCACCAGCCTCTGGTGGGCAGCCTGATCAGCTTTTTGCAGCATGGTCACTTGCGCCAGCCGCAGCCGATGTACACCGCCAGCCTGGCGGAGCTGGAAGGAGATTTCCCGCTGGCCGGGCTGATGAGCCTGGTGAGTGTGAAAAACCCGTAGGAACGGTCGCCTTGCCCAAGGGCGTGATGCAAACGTTCGGCGCCCTGGGTTTGCCGCCACGCGCGGCTTTTTGACGCCGGCCCTGAAGATTCAGCGCAGTGAGGCTATTCTGTGGCAGGATTAGGGCCGTAATAAAACCAATAAAGGACACGTGAATGAGCCTGTGGCGCACCCAACCGAATATCGAGCAGCTCAATGCGATCCAGAAAAACACCATCGGTGAATTACTGGATATCCGCTTCGAGAGCTTCGACGACGAATCCCTGACCGCCAGCATGGTGGTCGACCAGCGTACCCATCAGCCTTACGGCCTGCTGCACGGCGGCGCGTCGGTGGTGTTGGCCGAAAGCGTCGGCTCCATGGCGGCCTACCTGTGCATCGACGCCAAGAAGTTTTACTGCGTGGGGCTGGAGGTCAACGCCAACCACCTGCGAGGTGTGCGCAGTGGGCGGGTGACGGCGGTGGCGCGGGCGATTCATATCGGCCGCACGACTCAGGTCTGGGACATTCGCCTGACCACTGATGACGGCAAGGCCAGCTGCGTGTCGCGCCTGACCATGGCCGTGGTGCCTCTGGGCGAGAACCCGCCGGCCCGATAGGCGTGGCGTGAGTGTCATCATTCCTGGCAGTTACAGTCATTGCTGTGCTGCCTGGAGCTGGAGACAATCCACTTCTGTTTTTGATGGTGGATCCGGTATGTCGCAGCCTGTGTTTTTTGCCCACGCCAATGGCTTCCCTTCGGCCACCTACGGCAAGCTGTTTGCCGCCCTGGCCCCGGAATACACAGTGGCTCACTTGCCGCAGCACGGTCACGACCCCAGGTTTCCGGTGGACGATAACTGGCAGAACCTGGTGGACGAGTTGATCCACCACCTGGAACAACAACCGGAGCCGGTGTGGGGCGTGGGCCATTCTTTGGGCGGCGTGCTGCATCTACACGCGGCCATGCGTTGCCCGCAGCTCTACCGTGGCGTGGTGATGCTGGATTCGCCGGTGCTGACCCGCGCCGACCGCTGGGTGATCCGCGCCGCCAAACGCTTTGGCTTTATCGACCGGCTCACCCCGGCCGGGCGCACTCTGGGCCGGCGTGAAGAATTCACCGACTTGGCCGCCGCGCGCAGTTACTTTGCCGGCAAAACCCTGTTTCGCGGGTTCGACCCCGATTGTTTTGACGCGTACCTGCAACACGGCCTGCATCTAGTGGGCGACCGTCTGCGCCTGCGTTTTGACCCGGCCACCGAAATCAGCATTTACCGGGGCGTGCCCCACACCAGCCCTGGTCAGGTGCGCCAGTTGAAAGTGCCGCTGGCGGTGGTGCGCGGTCGCCAGAGCCGCGTGGTGATGCGTCACCATGTCAGCGGCGTCGACCGCCTGCCCATGGGCGAAATGCTCACCATGCCGGGCGGCCACATGTTCCCCCTGGAACGCCCTCAGGACACCGCGACCTTGATCAAAAACCTGTTTTCCCGCTGGCAAACCCGTGAGCGCAGCTGCGTATGAATACGCCAGTCGAAGAAGTCCGCTTGAGCTTGCCGCACATTGAATTGGCCGCGCATCTGTTTGGCCCTGAAGACGGTTTGCCGGTGATTGCCCTGCATGGCTGGCTGGACAACGCCAACAGCTTTGCGCGGCTGGCGCCCAAACTGTCGGGTTTGCGCATTGTCGCGCTGGACATGGCCGGGCATGGGCATTCGGCGCACCGTCCTGCAGGGGCGGGTTATGCTTTGTGGGATTACGTCTCTGACGTGCTGCAGGTGGCTGAACAGCTGGGCTGGAAACGTTTTGCATTACTTGGCCACTCTCTCGGCGCCATCGTTTCTCTGGTGCTGGCCGGCGCCTTGCCGGAACGCATTACGCACCTGGGATTAATCGACGGCGTGATCCCGCCGACCGCTGCCGGCGAGAACGCCGCCGAGCGTTTGGGCATGGCGTTGCAGGCGCAATTGAACCTGCGGGAGAAAAGCAAACCGGTCTATAGCACCCTTGATCGCGCGGTGGAGGCGCGCATGAAAGGCGTGGTGGCCGTCAGCCGCGAAGCCGCCGAACTGCTGGCCCAGCGTGGTTTGATGCCAGTGCCGGGCGGTTACACGTGGCGTACGGACAGCCGCCTGACCCTGGCGTCGCCGATGCGCCTCACTGACGAGCAGGCCATGGCGTTCGTGCGGCGCGTGGGTTGCCCTACGCAGTTGGTGGTCGCGGCTGACGGCATGCTGGCGAAACATCCCGAATTGCTTTCTCAGTTACCCTTCACGGTGACCACGCTGCCTGGTGGCCATCATTTGCACCTGAATGATGAGCCCGGCGCCGCTCTTGTTGCAGACTGTTTCAATCGGTTCTTCTCCACGCCTTGACTTGGCGGGGTCAACTGCCGAGGCTGGGCGGATTGAAAGGGAGTCAACCATGAACCATCTTGAAACTGCTGCGACCTCCAATGGCCAGGGCTCACTCATCCGATGAGCCTGCGCAAAGGATGTATACGTGCCCTCGGGCTCTGCTGTTTCAGCCCTTTGGTGTTCGCCGCCGACCTGCCGGGAAGCCAGGATTTACCCGCCGTGTCGCGCCAGGTCGACGCACAGATCGTCGATTACCGCCCCGCTGAAGATAAAGAACGCATCTACCCCATGGGCGCGATCCGCAAGATCAGCGGCCAGTTGCGCTATGAAGGCCAAGCCACCGCGCGCGGCCAAGCCACCGCAATTACCTACGAACTGCCCGCCGAACACACGTCCAGCGCCGCCTTTACCTCAACGCGCGAGGCGTTGCAGGCCAAGGGCGCGCAGCTGTTGTTCTGGTGCCAGGCCCGCGATTGCGGTGAAAGCAGCCTTTGGGCCAACGAGGTGTTCGGCAACGCCAAGCTGGTTGGCGCCGACGGCCAGCAGGAATACCTGCTGTTGCGTCTGGCCGCACCTCAGGACAATTCCCTGGTGGCGCTGTACGGCATCACCCGAGGCAACCGCCGCGCCTATCTGCACGTAGAGCAACTGGATGCCAGCTCACCATTGGGCGACCTGCTGCCGACCTCGGCGACCCTGCTGCGTGAATTGAAAAGCACTGGAGAGCTTGACTTCCCGGCACTCGGTGCTGAACCAGACGCTACCTGGTTGACCCTGATTTCCCGTGGGCTGAACCTCGACACCACGTTGCGCGTCAGCCTGACCGGGCCGACTGCCGAAGCCTGGCGCCAGGGCCTGATCGACAGTGGCGTACGGGCCGCACGCCTGGAAACCGGCACCGATGCAGCTAAAGGCCTGCACTTGCATCTGATACGCTAGGCACCACAAGGCGAACGGACCCGTGCCGTTCGCCTAAGATCTCTTCCTACAGCCTTTTTCTCGAGATACCCGATGCTCAATAACGATCGCCTGCTGGTGCAAATCCTGCTGCTGGTGCTGTTTGGTGCGAGCTTCTGGGTGATGGCGCCGTTCTGGTCGGCGCTGTTCTGGGGCGCGGTGCTGGCATTCGCCAGCTGGCCGCTGATGCGCTTGCTCACCCGGGCGCTGGGTGGTCGCGAATCCCTGGCCGCTGGCATTCTGACCTTGGGCTGGATGTTGCTGGTGGCAGTGCCGCTGGTGTGGCTGGGCTTCAACCTGGCGGACCATGTGCGCGATGCGGTGGGCCTGATCAAGGATATTCAGGTCGACGGCTTGCCGGCCGCGCCGACCTGGCTGGGCTCTATCCCCTTTGTTGGCGAGCGGCTGGTGGCGACGTGGGACAGCATCGACCAACAGGGCGCAGCGCTGATGGTCAGCATCAAGCCGTATCTGGGGCAGGTGGGTAATTGGCTGCTGGCGCGCAGTGCGCAAATCGGCGGCGGTATCCTCGAACTGACCCTGAGCCTGGTCTTTGTGTTTTTCTTCTACCGTGACGGGCCACGCCTGGCGACTTTTGTGCATCGCCTGCTGGAACGCCTGATCGGCGAGCGCGCCGGTTACTACATCGAACTGGTCGCCGGTACCGTGCAGCGTGTGGTCAACGGCGTGATCGGCACCGCCGCCGCCCAGGCCGTGCTGGCGCTGATCGGCTTTTTGATCGCTGGTGTGCCGGGCGCGCTGGTGCTGGGCATCGTTACCTTCCTGCTCAGCCTGATCCCCATGGGCCCGCCGCTGGTGTGGATTCCGGCCACGGCCTGGCTGGCCTGGAAGGGCGATTACACCTACGCGGTGTTCCTCGGCGTGTGGGGCACGTTCATCATCAGCGGCGTGGACAACGTGCTCAAACCCTACCTGATCAGCCGAGGCGGCAACCTGCCGCTGGTGATCGTGTTGTTGGGTGTGTTCGGCGGCTTGATTGCGTTCGGCTTTATCGGCCTGTTTATCGGCCCGACGTTGCTGGCCGTGGCCTACAGCTTGCTGACGGACTGGAGCGCCACCCAGGCGCAAGTCCGCCGCGAAGACAAACCGCTTTAAGCCCTCGGCAGCCACATCACGGCGGTCAAGCCGCCGCCTGGGGTTTCTTCCAGGCTGAGGTGGCCGCCGAGGCGCTCGACGGCTTCCTTGGAGATTGTCATGCCCAGGCCGACGCCGCCGGAGTTGCGGTTGCGGGAGCCTTCGAGGCGAAAGAACGGCTCAAACACCGCCTCGCGTTTATCCGCCGCAATACCCGGCCCATGGTCGATCACGCGAATGACCAGCGCGCCACGGCTGTCTGCCAGCTCTATGCGCGCGGTGCCGGCATAGCGCAGGGCATTGTCGATCAGGTTGTTAAGGCAGGAACGCAGTGCCATCGGCTGCACCTGCAAGGGCACGCACGTGCCGGAAAACTGCACGTCGGAGCCCTGGTCCTGGGCGTTTTCGCTGAGGGATTCGACCAGCGCCTGCACGTCGAGCCAATGCCGGGTCTCGCTGGTGCGCTGTTCGTGCAGGTAGCTCAGGGTTGCGTCGAGCATGCCGATCATGTCGTCCAGGTCTTGACGCATCTGGCCTTGCAGCTTGGTGTCTTCGATCTGTTCCAGGCGCAGTTTGAGGCGCGACAGCGGGGTGCGCAGGTCATGGGAGACCGCGCCCAGCATGCGTGCACGCTGGCTGACCTGTTCGCGGATACGCTTTTGCATCAGGTTGAACGTCGACGCCGCTTGCCGTGCTTCCCGAGGCCCGGACTCGTCGAGCGGTGGGCTGTCGAGGTCGAGGCTCAAGCGTTCAGCCGCTGCGCTGAGGCGCTGGATCGGACGGCTCAGCAGCTTGGCGCCATACCAGGCAGCAATGATCAGCGAAATAAACTGAAACGTCAGGGGCACCACCGGGCCGCCGAACCAGGGGCGCCGGTGCTCCTTGTGCATCGGCGTCAGTGTGCCGTCAGGTTGCTCGATGAAGGTTTCGTGGGGCGGCGGGGGCGGGGGCCCGTAATGGTGGAACCAGAAAAAAGCCAGCGCATGAGCCAGCACAATGGCCACCAGCAATACGCCGAACAGCCTTCCGAACAGCGTATTGAAGGCGTTGCGCATCAGCCAATATCCCGCGCGTCGAACAGGTAGCCTTCGCCACGTACGGTTTTGATCAACTGCGGTGCCTTGGGGTCATCCCCCAACTTCTGGCGCAGGCGCGACACCAGCAAGTCGATACTGCGATCAAACGCCTCGATGGAGCGGCCACGGGCAGCGTCGAGCAGTTGTTCGCGGCTCAGCACGCGGCGCGGGCGTTCGATGAATACCCACAGCAGACGAAATTCGGCGTTGGACAGCGGCACGACCAGGCCATCATCGGCGACCAATTGGCGCAGCACGCTGTTGAGACGCCAGTTGTCGAAACGGATGTTGGCGCGCTGCTCGGTGCGGTCATCTCGCACCCGGCGCAGGATGGTCTGGATGCGGGCCACCAGTTCGCGCGGCTCGAACGGCTTGGACATATAGTCATCGGCGCCCAGCTCAAGGCCGATGATGCGGTCGGTCGGTTCGCAACGCGCAGTGAGCATCAGGATCGGGATGTCCGATTCGCCGCGCAGCCAGCGGCACAGCGTGAGGCCGTCTTCGCCCGGCAGCATCAGGTCGAGCACCACCACATCGAAGGTTTCCGCTTGCATGGCCACGCGCATGGCAGCGCCGTCGGTCACGCCAACGGCGAGGATATTGAAGCGCGCCAGGTAATCGATCAGCAGCTCGCGGATCGGCACATCGTCGTCAACGATCAGCGCGCGCGTGTTCCAGCGCTTCTCATCGGCGATCACTGCGCCTTTTTGCTCGTCGTTCACAGAGACTGAAGAAGTATGCATAGTGCGATAATCTGCCTGATTGTTGCTGTCAGCATAGGCGCCCAGCCCCATGGCTGGAAGTGCTGGACGGTCGGTCATGTGCGCGAGGCTAGCGGCGGGGCGTGTTGCTGGCATGTCGTGAATGTATCGGCGCCGATACAATTGCCTGAAATGTCCGCCGCAGGGCGGCCTGTGAGTATTTACCGATCATCGGATCCCGCAACGGCGCCGCTTGCGCTACAATCCGCGCCGATTTCGACTTGCCTGAGAGCCCATTCCAATGTCCGTTTGCCAGACGCCTATCATCGTCGCCCTGGATTACCCCACCCGTGACGCCGCACTGAAGCTGGCTGACAGGTTGGATCCGAAGCTTTGCCGAGTCAAAGTCGGCAAGGAGCTGTTCACCAGCTGCGCTGCGGAAATCGTCGGCACCCTGCGTGACAAGGGTTTCGAAGTGTTCCTGGACCTGAAATTCCACGACATCCCCAACACCACCGCGATGGCGGTCAAGGCAGCGGCCGAGATGGGCGTGTGGATGGTCAATGTGCACTGCTCCGGCGGCCTGCGCATGATGAACGCGTGCCGCGAAGTGCTGGAACAGCGAAGCGGCCCGAAACCGCTGCTGATCGGCGTGACCGTGCTGACCAGCATGGAACGCGAAGACCTGGCCGGCATTGGCCTGGATATCGAGCCTCAGGAGCAGGTGTTGCGCCTGGCTGCGTTGGCGCAGAAGGCCGGCCTGGATGGGTTGGTTTGCTCGGCGCTGGAAGCTCAGGCCCTGAAGGCTGCGCACCCGTCGCTGCAGTTGGTCACTCCGGGGATTCGCCCGGCGGGCAGTGCGGTGGATGATCAACGCCGTATCCTGACCCCGCGCCAGGCGCTGGACGCAGGTTCCGACTATTTGGTGATCGGTCGCCCGATCAGCCAAGCGGCAGACCCGGCGCAGGCGTTGGCAGCCGTGGTTGCCGAGATCGCCTGATCCCCGAGTGTGCAGGGGAAAAAATAGGGGAGCTGGCTTGCCAGCTCCCCTATTGATAGCAGGTGCAGCGGTATCAGCTGACCTTCAGCACCAACTTCCCAAAGTTCTCGCCGTTGAACAGCTTCATCAGCGTCTCCGGGAATGTCTCCAGCCCGTCGACAATATCTTCCTTGCTCTTGAGCGTGCCCTGGGCCATCCAGCCAGCCATTTCCTGCCCGGCTGCCGCAAAGTTTGCCGCATGGTCCATCACCACAAAGCCTTCCATACGCGCGCGATTGACCAGCAACGATAAATAGTTGGCCGGGCCTTTCACCGCTTCCTTGTTGTTGTACTGGCTGATCGCACCGCAGATCACCACGCGCGCTTTCAGCGCCAGGCGGCTGAGCACGGCGTCGAGAATATCGCCGCCCACGTTATCGAAATACACGTCCACGCCTTTCGGGCACTCGCGCTTGAGCGCGGCAGGCACGTCTTCATTTTTGTAGTCGATGGCCGCATCGAAACCCAACTCGTCCACCAGGAATTTGCATTTGTCGGCGCCACCGGCGATGCCCACCACGCGGCAGCCTTTGATCCTGGCAATTTGCCCGGCAATGCTGCCCACCGCACCGGCAGCGCCGGAGATCACGACGGTTTCACCGGCTTTGGGCGCGCCAGTGTCGAGCAGGGCGAAGTAGGCAGTCATGCCGGTCATGCCGAGGGCTGACAGGTAACGCGGCAGTGGCGCCAGTGTCGGGTCGACCTTGTAGAAGCCGCGTGGCTCGCCGAGGAAATAGTCCTGCACGCCCAAGGCGCCGTTGACGTAGTCCCCCACTGCAAATTTCGGCGTGTTCGACGCGATCACCTTGCCAACACCCAGAGCGCGCATCACTTCGCCAATGCCGACCGGAGGAATGTAGGACTTGCCCTCATTCATCCAGCCGCGCATGGCTGGGTCGAGAGACAGGTATTCGTTACGCACCAGCACTTGCCCTTCGCCAGGCGTGCCCACCGGCACTTCCTGATAGGTGAACGTCTCCCGCGTGGCCGCGCCGACCGGACGTTTGGCGAGCAGGAATTGGCGGTTGGTCTGGGAGGTCATGGCAGAGACTCGTTAGAAATGAACCCAGAGTGATAAACCCACAATGAACCGGGAGCAAGGTATGCAGAGAGTGCGAATGCCTGCCGATAGCCATGGCTGATAATGAGGTGGGGCGCTTTATCACTGCAAATCATGAGATGCCAACCGGCCTTTTGATAGTGCTGACGCGCCGCTCCCGGGGTTGGCTAGACTCGACCCACGGCCATTTCTTCCGAAGGACTTCCCCCATGAGCATGACATTTTCCGGCCAGGTCGCCCTGGTGACCGGTGCCGCCGCCGGTATTGGCCGCGCCACCGCGCTGGCGTTTGCCGCCGAAGGCTTGAAAGTAGTGGTCGCTGACCTGGACGTGGCGGGCGGTGAGGGCACGGTCGCGCTGATCCAGCAAGCCGGTGGCGAGGCGCTGTTCGTGCGCTGCAACGTCACGCTGGAAGCGGATGTGCAGCAATTGATGGCACAGACCATCGCCGCCTATGGTCGCCTGGACTATGCCTTCAACAATGCCGGGATCGAGATCGAGAAGGGCAAATTGGCCGACGGTAGCCTGGACGAATTCGACGCGATCATGGGCGTTAACGTCAAAGGCGTGTGGCTGTGCATGAAGTACCAGTTGCCGCTGCTGCTGGCCCAGGGCGGCGGGGCGATCGTCAACACTGCGTCGGTCGCGGGGTTGGGCGCGGCGCCGAAGATGAGCATTTATGCGGCGTCCAAGCACGCCGTTATCGGCCTGACCAAATCGGCGGCCATTGAATACGCGAAGAAGAAAATCCGTGTCAACGCGGTTTGCCCGGCCGTGATCGACACCGACATGTTCCGCCGTGCTTATGAAGCCGACCCGCGCAAGGCAGAGTTTGCCGCGGCGATGCACCCGGTCGGGCGCATCGGCAAAGTTGAGGAAATCGCCAGTGCCGTGCTGTACCTGTGCAGCGACGGCGCCGCCTTTACTACCGGCCAGGCGCTGGCGGTGGATGGTGGCGCGACCGCTATCTAGGACTCTGCGTCACTCCCTATTCGAAAAGGATAGGGCGGCTGTGGGGCGTTTCCATGGCTGGCACAAGGCCTCGTCAGAATGTGTATCAGCAGGTAAATAAGTCAATAAAATCAATACTTTAATAAATGTTGAGGGGCGGCTGTGCCCGGCTTCTGTGCTTAACTGTTTGGGGTTGAATAACAGACAGTTGAAGTGAGTGGCTCATGGATTTAGGGATCGATCGACAAGCCCTTGTACCGGTGGTGCAGCAAATCGTCAGCGCGGTGGCGCACTGGATTCGCAACAGCGGGGCAGGGCCCGGCACGCGCTTGCCGTCTATCCGGCAGTTGGCCCTCGACAACCTGCTCAGCCAGTCCAGCGTGGTTGAGGCGTTCGAGCGCATGGTGGCCCAGGGGGTGTTGGAGGCCAAACAGGGCTCGGGGTTCGTGGTGGCCCAGCCACCGGTTAGCCGGGAAAGCCACTGGTATGAAGGCGCAGAGCTGGGGTGGGGCGCCTACCTCGACAGCCCGCTGGGCGAGTTGAAACTGGGCTGCGGCTGGTTGCCGGATGCCTGGCGTGAAAGCGATGACATCTGTTACGCCATCCGCGAAATCAGCCGCACCGACACCGCGGCCCTGTTCAGCTACAGCACGCCGTTGGGGTTGCCGGCGTTGCGCGAGCAACTGCTCAAGCGCCTGACCCAGATGAAGGTCGTGACCAGCCTGGATCGCATCCTCACCACCCACGGCGCCAGCCATGCACAAGACTTGTTGATACGTACCTTGCTCAAGCCCGGCGATACGGTAGTGGTCGAGACTCCAGGGTATGCCAACCTTTATCGCCAGTTGGAGCGCCATGGCGTGATGCTGCTGGAAGTCCCGCGTAACCCTGGCGGCCCCGACCTGGCCGCGCTGGAAGCCCTGCTCAAAAACCACCGTCCCAAGTGCCTGTTCATCAACAGCCTGTACCACAACCCCACTGGCACCAGCCTGTGTCCCGCAGTGGCCGAGCGGCTGGTGCAACTGGCGCGCAGCGAAGACTTCCTGATCGTTGAAGAAGACGTCTACGGCGACCTGCAACACGCCAGTTGCACGCGGCTGTCGGCGCTGCCCCATGAGGGGCGGGTTATCTATATTTCGAGTTTCTCCAAGACCCTCAGCAGCGCCTTGCGCGTGGGCTATCTCAGCGCCAGTGCCACCCTCATCGCGCAAATGGCCAGCCTCAAGACGCTGACGGGCATCGGGACGTCGCGGTTCGCCGAGGCCGTGGTGGCGACGCTGCTGGCCAATGGCACTTACCGCAAGTGGGTGCAACGCCTGCGCAAGCGCTTGAGCGTGCAAATGGCCGCGACCCTGCAAGTGCTGGAGGATGAGGAGTGGGAGGTGTTCGCCGTGCCGGCAGGCGGCATGTTTGTGTGGGCCCGGCCAGGCGTGGGCGACCGTTCACGTTTGCAGGCGTGCGCCCGCCGCCTTTGCGTATTGGTGTCGCCGGGTGCGCTGTTCAGCCCGAAGGGCGAGCCCAGTGACTGGTTGCGCATTAATGTGGCGTATGCGGACGATCAACGGGCGCTGGCGCTGTTTCGCGCCATGGGGCCCGCCAGATCGACCTAGACCATTCTGAAAACGACGGGCATGTAGCTTTTTGCCATTATCGTGGCGCCAATCCCTTGTGCCCGTGGCCCGTGCTTGCGAATCTCGCCTCATGGAAACCGGGCTCGATGGCATTCGCCATTGCATGAGGACTCAAGCGCAATGATTTCGGCCGTGCAACGACGTTTCGCCAACCTTGGTATGGCGAAAAAACTGGGCTTTGGCTTCATTCTCGTGCTGCTGCTGACGGCGTTGGTGGCGGCCATTGGCGTATGGTCCCTGCAAACCGTTGGCCAGCGTTTCGAAGGCCTCAAGACGATGTCCTCGCTCAACAGTGGCCTGCTCAACGTGCGCTTGATCGAGCAGGACTATGCCCTGCACGCCGACCCCAAAGCCGTCGATGCCCTGCACGCAAGCGTGGATGCCCTGGCGGCCCTGGCACAGCGCCTCAAAGCGCAGTCCGCCGCCAATGGGCCGCTGATGACCGACGTGGAGCAGGCGCTGGCGGCGTATCGCAAAGCGTTCGACGAGTTTGTCGAATTGACCCAGACCAAAGACCTGGCCCTGGAAATGGCCAGTTGGTCGGTGTCCAGCGTGGCCAATAACCTCGACGTGTTGCAGGCCGGCCTGGCCGACGATGGCGCCTATGGCCTCAAGGAAAGCCAGGGCAAGGACGGCGCTGAATTTATCGAACAGGCAGGTCAGGTCAGCCAAGTGTCACGCCTGATGTTGCAGGCCATGAATGAAGCGCGTGTGCGCCTGGATCAAAGCCGCAAAGCGGATGCCGGCGACGCCGAGCAGGGCAAGATTGAACAGGCCGACCAGGCCCTGGCGCAGGTCGAACAACTGAAAACATCGGTCAAGGATCCGGGTTACCAGACCGTGCTTAACGAAGTGTCCGGGCATATCGCCGCGTTCAGCGAAAAGCTTGGCGAATACACCGGGCTGCTGGCCCAGGAAAAGGTGGTCTACAAACAACTGCATGACCGCGCCGACGAGGTGGTCAGCCGAGTCAACCAGGCGTATGCCGCCGAAGATGAATCGATGCAGGCGCAACTGAAAAAAAGTGCCCTGTTTATCATGGGCTCTTCAGCCCTGGCCTTGCTGGTGGGCCTGATCGCGGCGTGGGTCATCACCCGCTTGATCGTCACGCCCCTGCGCAGCGTCATTGCGGTGGCGCAGCAGATTGCTTCCGGCGACCTGAGCGGGCGCATGGAGGTTACGCGTCGTGATGAGATCGGCCAGTTGATGCACGCCATGCAGCAGATGAGCAGTGGCCTGAGCCATATGGTCAGCGGGCTACAGGCGGGTATTGAGCAATTGGCCAGCTCCGCGCAGTCGCTGTCCAGCGTGACGGAGCAGACCAACGTCGAAGTCAGCAGCCAGAAAGAAGAAACCGAGCAAGTCGCCACGGCGATGAACCAGATGACCGCCACCGTGCACGACGTAGCGCGCAACGCAGAAGAGGCCGCGCACGCCGCGCAGACGGCGGACGACAAGGTCGACAGCGGCCAGCAGGTGGTGCGCCAAAGCCTGCAGCGCATCGAATTGCTCGCCAGTTCGAGCACCAGTGCCAGCGCCAGCATCGAAAGTCTGAGTGCCGAAATCCAGAATATCGGCACCGTGTTGAGTGTGATCAAAAGCGTGGCCGAACAAACCAACTTGCTGGCCCTCAACGCCGCCATCGAAGCCGCCCGCGCGGGGGAGCAAGGCCGCGGCTTTGCGGTGGTGGCCGATGAAGTGCGCGCGCTGGCCAAGCGGACCCAGCAATCGACGGAAGAAATCGAGCGGCTGGTCAGCACCTTGCGCAGTGCTGCGCAATCCTCGGTCGAGCAGATTCAGCAAAGCGGCGAACTGGTGAAACTGGCCGTCAGCGATGCGCTGGAAACCGAAAGCGCCTTGGGCAGCATTGCCGCCGCCGTGTCGTTGATCCAGCAAATGAACCAGCAGATCGCTGCGGCCGCCGAAGAACAAAGCTCGGTGGCCGAAGAGATCAACCGTAGCGTCACCAGCATTCGGGCGAGCGCTGACCAATCGGCGTTGAGCATGCAGGGCAATGCGGCGTCGAGCATTCAGCTGGCGCAGTTGGGGGCAGAGCTCAAAGGCATGGTGGGACACTTCCGCCTCTGATCGCCGCTGAGGGCGGCGATCAAAGGGCAGAGCGTCAGGCGTTGTTGGCGAGGAAGGTCAGCAGCGCTTCATTGACGAAGTCCGGATTCTCGCGGCTGGAGATATGCCCCGCGTCTGGAATCAGGATCAGGCTGCAGCCAATCAGCTCGGCCATTTCCCGGGATTCGGCGGGTGGGCGGGGCTTGTCTTGCTCGCCGCACATCACCAGTGTGGTGTCGGCGTCCAGGCGTGGCAGTTGGTCGAGGATATCGGCGCGGCTGAAAATGATGCGGCCCAGGGGCACGATGCTGTCCAGCAGGCGGTCCCGCGAATAACCCTGCAACGCCTTGCGGTAATCCTGATACAACGCCGATTCGCGGTCGATTCCGGCGCGGAAGAAGATCGGCGCAATCACATCCAGCAACGGCTCGGGGATGGCGCCGGCGTCTTCGATCATCTTGAACAGCGAGAAGTAATACTGACGCGTCGCTTCGGGCTCTGCGCCGAGGTGGGTGTCCATCAGCACGAGGCTGTTGACGCGCTCGGGGGCCAACAACGCCAGGCGAGCGCCCCACATACCGCCGACCGACAGGCCCACGAGGTTGCAGCTGGCAATGTCGAGCTGGTCGAGCAAGGCCAGGGCCTGTCGCGCGAGGTCATCCAGGGAGCGGGTAGACGCAGGCATCGCGCCCGATTCGCCATGACCCCATAGTTCAGGAACGATCACGCGATACTGGTTCGACAGGGCCTCGATTTGCGGGGCCCACATGTCACGGTCCCACAAGTAACTCGAACCCAGAACAACGACCGGGCCGGTGCCCTGGTCCAGGTAATGCAAAGGTTGTCCATCAATCACGGAAACAGGCATAGCAGGCCTCTAACTTCACGGAGTGAGGGGCACGTTTTTACGCTTTTCTGCGGCGGGTGGATAGGTGCAAATTGATGGCATTGCAGCGAGCGGGGCGAGCCCGCTCATCACGGACTCGCCACATGGAAGGAAGGGTGATCAGTCGTAGATCGCTTTCTTTTTCCACTCGGCGTCGGCGTCGACCTCTTTGAGGCCTTCAGTCAATTCGTTGACTTCGTCTTCGGCGGGTTTGCTGTTGGTCAGCACGGTCGAGTTGGCGCGGGCCAATTGGTTTTCCAGCAATTGCAGTTGCGCACTGTAGAGCACCGGCTCCGCCTGTTTGCGCAGGTACTGCACGCCACGCTCGAACGCCAGGCGCGCCTGGCCCGGCTGGCCTTGTTGCAGGGCGTGCTGGCCGAGGTTGTTGAAGAACTCGATGTGCAGCAGTACCAGAATGTGACGAATTTCCTTGATCCAGTGCTTGGCTTCGTTGGTCGGCAGGAAGCCGTCCTGTGCAGCACGGGTCACTTGGCCATGCAGGGCTTCGAGCAGGAAACGCACGTCCTTGGCCTTGGCTTCGGTCTGGATCGGGGCGGGCGGGTTGGTCACCGGGATCGATTCACCCTGGGCCACCAGCGCATTGAGCTCGGCGATGCGCGCCTTGAGCGCCGCACTGGATTTGTTGAGGTGCAACAGGCGCTCGTTAACGTTAAGTTCAAGGCGGGTCAGTAACAGTTTGAGCGCCGGGGTCATCAACTGGCCGGGAAAGGTTTCGGTGATTTCACCGCAACGACGCAGCCGATCATTGAGCTCGATCTCGGTGCGCTTTTTTTCCAGCTTGTTGTTTTCCACCATGTGGTTCATGTAGCCAATGGCGATCAGTATTACGATCCCGGCTATTACCAGCAGGGTGATCATGAGTGGTGTCACCGGTGTGACCTCTTTATAGGGTTTGCTGTGGAGTGTAGTGACTGGGCCATCCGGCGGATAGGATTGTTCGACCAGTTGCCCAGGTAGTTTCTTCTATATAGGTAATCTTGCCGGTAAGGGCGCTGTGCATGGATGCACATTGCCATCATTTGCCTGGGTGAACTATAGCGCCTTGTCGAGCGCCAGAATATAGGCGCCATTGCCCGCACGGGCCAACCCGTGGCAAAGGCCTGGAAAGAGGGTCGAAGTCATTGATTTAAATAAATTTATCCATGGGGGTTGACGACCTTTCAATCCATCCATAGAATGCGCGCCACTTACAGCGTAAAGCACACAGCGAAACGCGGTAAGGAGTGAATGTTGTACGTGTGTCCCCTTCGTCTAGTGGCCTAGGACACCGCCCTTTCACGGCGGTAACAGGGGTTCGAGTCCCCTAGGGGACGCCAATAAGCGGGAATAGCTCAGTTGGTAGAGCACGACCTTGCCAAGGTCGGGGTCGCGAGTTCGAGTCTCGTTTCCCGCTCCAATTTTTAAGCAGTGTTGCTCTAGGGCGGCACTGAGTGAAACCAGGGCAAAATCTTCGGATTTAACCTCTGGGCACTGAAATACACACCATGTGTTTCAGTAGCGTGTCCCCTTCGTCTAGTGGCCTAGGACACCGCCCTTTCACGGCGGTAACAGGGGTTCGAGTCCCCTAGGGGACGCCATTTGCGGGAATAGCTCAGTTGGTAGAGCACGACCTTGCCAAGGTCGGGGTCGCGAGTTCGAGTCTCGTTTCCCGCTCCATATTCAACGAAAACGCCGATCAGAGATGATCGGCGTTTTTGTTTGTGCGGATTTTTCGACGATACCCTGATGCGATGAGCCCGCCATTGCGGCGGGCTCACGTGGCGTCAAAGCTTGGGTAGCTGCCCGACGCGGCCCATCATTTCAGTGACGATCTGCAAGTCCAGCAGGAACTGGTCGACGGTCTTGAACTCACCGTCGGTATGCCCGGTGTACTTCACTTCCGGGCGTGCCAGGCCGAATTGAACGCCATTGGGCAGTTCATGCACAGAGGTCGCGCCGGCGGAAGTACCGAACCTGTGCTCCATGCCGAGGTTTTCAGTGGCGACGGCCAGCAGCGCTTTCACCCATTCACCTTCAGGGTTGCGGTACATCGGCGCGGCCACCGAGTAGGTGAAACTCACGTTGATCTTGGACGTCTTGTCCCAGGCGCTGAGCTTGTCGGCGATTTGCGCGTTGAGTGTCTCGGGCGATTTGCCTTTCGGTACGCGCAGGTTCACGGCCAATTTGAAGGCTTTGTCATCCAGGCCAACGAAGGTCAGCGAGGTGGTCAGCGGCCCCATGAACTCATCGGCGAAGCCCACACCCAATTTGCCGCCCAGATAATCCAGGCCCCAATTGTCGGACGCATAACGCGCAGCGTCGGTGATGTGGTTGTGCTTGAGGGCGATCTTGCCGTCGACGCTGTGGATCAGCTCGAGCATGCGCGCCACCGGGTTGACGCCCGCTTGCGGCTCGGACGAATGCGCAGACACGCCGGTCACCGTCAATTTGACGTCCTTGCCGACCACCGTGGCAGTCACTTCAAAGTCGCCACCGTTGGCCTTGGCATAGTCTGCACCGGCCTTTTGCAGGCTGGCGGCCAGCTCGACGGGTGTGTCGCTGATCAAGGTCGCAACAGAGACCGAAGGGATCTGGTTGGTGGCCATGCCGCCGGTCATCGAAATGATTTCCGCGCCTTTGCCCTCGCCCTTGCGCACGGGAAAGCTAGCCATCACGGTGCCGTAGCCTTTCTCGGCGATCACCACCGGGTAGCCGCCGTCGAGCGCCAGGTTGTATTGCGGCGTCGGGTTGTGTTCGAAGTAATAGGGGATCGCGTCACCGGAAGTTTCTTCGGTGGTGTCCACCAGCAGTTTGAACGTGCGCGCCAGCGGCAGCTTTTCTTCCTTGATCACCTTCATGGCGTACAGGGCCACGACGATGCCGTTCTTGTCATCCTCGGTGCCACGGCCGTACATGCGGTCGCCGATCAGCGTGACCTTGAACGGGTCGAGCCGGGTGCCGTCCTTGAGCACCCAATTCTCCGGCGTCACCGGTACCACGTCGGCGTGGGCATGGATGCCCACCACTTCGTCGCCGGGGCCTTCCAGGCTGATTTCGTAGACACGGTTGTCGACGTTGCGGAAATTCAGGTTAAAGGACTTTGCCAGGTCCTGGATCTTGCCGGCGATCTTGAGGAATTCCGGGTTCTTGTACTGCGGCAGGCCGTCGACGTTAAACGTCGGAATCTCTACCAGCTCGCGCAGGGTTTCGAGGGCGGCCTTGCCATATTTGATGCGGGTGTAGAGACCGAGGAGGCGATTGATTTCGTTATCCTGGTCGGCGCTCAGGGGTTTGTTGTCGAGAAAGGCGCTGATGGCCGGGCCTGCGTCGGCGGTTTTTGCCAGGTCGTCTTTGGCGAGCGTGCCGAGGAAACCACGGAAATCAGTGACCGATGTTTCGCTGAAACTTTTCAGAATGGTCGCGTTTTGTTGCTCTGTGAGGTTGGCAAAAGCGGGTGTTGCGAGGGCTGACAAGCTGGCGGCGAACAGGGTGGCCGCCACGATTTTTTTCAGTGGAAAGTGCATGGGTGAAGGCATTCCTTTGCAGGGAGTAAGTAAGAGGTTTCTGATCGATAGGTCAGAAACATTTCCACACACTACCATCACCATGCTCTGGATTGGGAGACGTTGGCGTGGGAAATGTCGCACTCAAATGCCAGGAATGCCGAATTTGAAAATGTGTGTGGGCTTGTTGTGGCGAGGGAGCTTGCTCCCGCTCGACTGCGTAGCGGTCGCAGGTTTTTGGGGGCGCTGCGCACCCCAGCGGGAGCAAGCTCCCTCGCCACAAAGGCTCCCACAGGGGATTTGTGGGGTTATGGCTTACCGGGATGCGGCTCCGGATACTCCGCCGCCACATCCAGCGGCTTGGCATACGGCCCATCCCACAGCTGCTCATGCAATTGCCCTACGCGCTTAGCCATCGCTTCGCTGCGCATCACCACCTCGAGGTTGCGCGAGTTGTCCAGGTAACCGCCGAGCCAGTTGCTGGTGCCGACCCACGCCACCTGGCCATCGATCTCCATGGTCTTGCTGTGGATCACCCGCGCATACGGGATAAACCCTTGCCTGGCTTCGGGCAGGGTGACGATTTTGACCTCCACGTTCGGCAATACCGCCAGGCTTTTGAGGTAGGGCAGTTCCAGCTTGTCGGTGTTCCAGTTTGACACCATCAGCTTGACCGATACCCCGCGCGCAGCGGCGGCGCGTACGGCGTTGTCGATCACCGCGTAGTAGGGCCGGGTTCGGTCCGGTCCGTAGGACAGCGGCGCATAATCGAGCAACTGCACGCGCACTTCTTTTTTTGCTTCGCCCAACAGGCGCGGCAGTTCCAGCTGCGAGTCGCCCACGCCCGGCGGGTTGTAGCGTTGCGGGCTGGCGACCAGGTAATTGCCGGTGCGCGCAGGCGCCTGGCCGGCGGTCGGCAGCGGCACCGGTGTGTGTTCGGTCAAGGCGGCCTGGGCTCCCCAGTCCTGATCGAAGATCGCTTGCACCTGGCTGACCACGGTTGCATCGCTGATGCGCAGCCCGGTTTCGTGAATGTGCTCCAGCGAGCGCCAGTCGAAATTCTGGCTGCCGATAAATGCCTGCTCGCCATCCACTACCATGTATTTGGCGTGAATGATCCCGCCGCTCAATTGCCCGTAAGGCAGTACGCGAAAGGTCAGGTTGGGAATCGCGCGCAAGCGTTCCAGCGTGGAGGCTTCCGACAACTTGATGCCTTTTTCTTCCAGCAAAAAGCGAATCTTCACACCGCGTTTGCCGGCGGCTTCCAGGTGTTCGATGACCGTGTCCATCACCGAGCCGGGATGGTCGGCGGCATAGAACTGGCCGATATCAATACGGGTTTTGGCGCCATCAAACAGCTCAATCCACACCGGGCCGGGCTGGCGCAAATCGGCGCTGCTCAACGCAGTGTCCACCGGCACGGTGTGCACCAGTTCAAAGCCTGGAATTGAAAAGTCCGCCTGGGCCAGCGGACTGAGGAGAGAGGCGGCGAGGCCTGCAATACGCAACTTCATCGAGAGGGGCATGGGCGTCTCATCGGGTAAAAAAGGCGGGCGCAAAGAGAAAGGCTGGCGCTGTACCTGTGGCGAGCGGGCTTGTTATGGCAAGCGGGCTTGTTGTGGCGAGCGGGCTTGCCCCGCGTTGGAGTGCGAAGCGCTCCCAATTCAAACGACGCGGTGTAACTGATAAACCGCGTCGTCAGGTTTTAGGGCCGCTTCGCAGCCCAACGCGGGGCAAGCCCGCTCGCCACAACAAGCGGGCTTGCCACAACAAGTCCGCATGCCACAGGGGCGCGCCCGCTTCGAAGGTTATGCCGTGCGGCTGTGCAGCGGCGCTGGCACCAGGTGCGGTACTTCGCTTTGCACGCGGGCACCGGTGGCGGCGCGGATCAGCAGGATCTTCAGCTGATCATTGATGCGCTCCAGGCTGTCCTGGAAGAAGTTGTGGAACACCACGCAAAACAGCGCAATGGCGATACCCAGGCCAGTGGCGAACAAGGCCGTTCCGATACCACCGGAGATCTGCCCTGGGTCGGACACGCCTGCGGTCGCCAGCGCCTTGAAGGTGTCGATAATGCCGAGGATCGTACCCAACAGCCCGAGCAGCGGTGCGGCAGTGGTGATGGTCTCGATAATCCACAGGCTGCGCGACAGCGGTGCGCGGGTCTTCAGGTACTGGGTTTCGATTTCATCGTCCAGGTCCTTGCGTGAACCGTGGGACGCCTTCTGCGCCAGTACCGACAACACCATGTTCAGCGGCAGGCTGTCGCGGCGGGTCAGGCTTTCAGGCAAGTCGCGTTCGCTGTGTACGTTGGCGCCCAGCACGCCGGTCAAGGCGCGGGCCTGACGGCGCACGTAGGCGAAGTAGATGCCACGCTCGATGGCGATAAAGATGGCGATGGCCATCGCGGCATACATCACATAGAAGGTGATGTCGTGAAGCAGATTCATGTCCATGATTCTCAAGCCTCGTAGTTAGAAATTCGCTTCCAGGGAAACCGTAACGGTGCGGTCCAGGCCAACGATGTAGGCCGGGTCGCCGTCCTTGAAGCCGCTGTAGGTGGCCGCGTTGGTCTTGGTGGTGTACACGCCGTCCAGGTACTTCTTGTCGAACAGGTTGTCGACGTTCAGGCGCAGGGTCGCGTCCTTGACCACTTTCTTGTCCACCGGCAGGTAAATACCGGCGCCGAGGTTGAAGATGGTACGGCCGGAAATGGCCTCGTCATTGGTCAGGTCACCAAACAGTTCGCTGGTGTATTTGCCGCCGAAGGTGCCGTAGAAGCGGCCGTCGTCGTAGCCGATATTCGCCGCCAGCATGTTCTTCGGCACGTTGGCAAATTGCTTGCCGCTGGTGGGCAACACGATGGCTTTGCCGGCGTTGTAGACGGTCAAATCGTCCTGTTGCTCAGCCTTGGTGTAGGTGTAGGAGGTGTAGTAGTTGAAGTGATTGGGCAGCAGGCCGCTCCACTCCAGTTCCAGGCCGCTGTTGTTGACGGAGCCGGCGTTGATGTCGGCGAAGTCACCGTTGACGTCCTTGGACGAGACCTGGCGATCCTTGAACTGCATGTAGAACAAGGTGGCCGCCACGGTCATGTCTTCATCGGTGAAGCGCCAGCCCAACTCGTGGTTCCAGCTGGTTTCCGGCTTGGAGTTGATCGAGTCCACGCCCTTGTCGTACAGCACGTAGTTCTGCGGGATGCGCATGTTGCGCGACAGGCTGTAGAACAACTGGTCACGCTCATCCAGCTGATATTTCAGGCCAACGTTGGGCAGCAGCTTGTTATAGGTCTGGTTACGCTTTTCCGGTTGTTCGGTAAGGCTGCCGTTGTTGGTGCCGTCACGCTTGACGTTCATGTAGGCCAGGCCCGCCACCAGGGTCCAGTCCGGATTGATGTACCAGGTGTCCTGAGCCCAGACTTTTTGCGCCGGGGTGATGGTGAAACGGTCGCGGCCCTGCACGGTGTTGCCGTTGGCATCGACCACCGAATCGCCGTCTGGCCAGGTGTCGGTCGGCTTGCCGCTGTTCTTCAGGGCTATGAACGGTTGGGTCTGGCTTTGGCGCGCGCGCTCGTACCAGTAGCCGAATTGCAGGCTGTGATCGCCCAGGTCCCAGTTCAGTTTGGTGGTGATGCCCGGGCGCCAGGTCTGGGTGCGGGAAGGGCGGTAGTAGACGCCGGTGGTCGAGGAACCGTCAGCGTTGTACTGCGCGGCGGTGGGCAGGTTGCCCAGGTCAAAAACGCCACCGGCGTTCGAGCCGCGGTTCAAGGCGTAGCTGGATGAATTGACGCCGCTGCCGTTGCCCCAGAAGTAATACGGGATGACCGACAGCGCCAGGTTGTCCGCCAGCTTGAACTGGGTGTTGAGCACGCCGGTAAAGGTCTGGAACGGGTTCTGCGCCAACGCGTAGTAGCTGTTGAGCTTGCCGTTGCTGCCCACGGTCGGGTTGGCAGGGTAGGGGTCGAACTTGCGGCCCGACTGCTGGAACTGGCCCTTGGTCAACTGGCTGTAACTGTTGTTTTCCTGCTCGTGGTACTTGAGGATCAGGTTGGCGGTGTTGCCGTTGCCGGCGTCAAAGAAGCTGTTCCACTCGACCTTGTCCGCACGCACGGCGCCTGAGCCGCGCCACATCTCACCTTCGGTGTGGGACGCCGACAGCCAGTTGCTCAGGCCATTGACCTCGCCGGTGTTGAGCCGTGCGAAGGTCTTGCGGGTGGCGTTGCTGCCGACGATCTGTTTGACGAACGCCCCGGTTTCCTTGGTCGGGCGGATGGTCACGATGCCGATGTTGCCGCCGCTGGAACCGATGTGCGGGCCGTCGGCTTCGGACGCGCCCTGGGTCACGAAGATCTGGTCGATGTTTTCCGGGTCGCCCAGCAAGTTGGAGTACAGCGCGTAGTTGCCGGAGTCGTTGATCGGCATGCCGTCCACCGACATCCCCACCTGGTCGGAGTTGAGCCCGCGCATTGTGAAGCGAAAGCCCGACAGCCCGGTGTTGTCTTCGCTGGAGATGTTCAGGCCCGGGGTGTACTTGAGCTTGTCGATCGCGTTGCCGGTGGCGGTTTGTTTATCCAGCGCTTCCTTGGTCACGGTGGAGCGGCCCTTGATGCTTTCTTCCTGCACCATGTAGCCGCCACCTGCAGTGGCTTTGCCCTGCACACCAATCGTGCCGACGTCACTGTCGCCGGTATCTGCCATGGCCATCCCATGGCCCACGCTTGCGGCAACGAGTGCCAGATGAATCCGTGTGAACCTCATCACTGTCGTCCTGGTGTGGGTGCTTATTGCACGCTGTAATTGAAGGTGGCGGTGAAGCGCTGCTCATTGCGCCCCCCGAAGGCTTGCTCGGGGAACGGTTTGACTTGCTTGATGCGACGCAAGCTGGTGGTGGCGGCCCGGTTGAGCAACATGCTCGAGGCCTGGGTTTGCACGCCGGAATCCAGAACGCGGCCCTGGCGGTCTACCAGCAACCACACCACCACCTCGCCGCTGGGGCGTTCGAGGGAGGCCTGGCGCCCGGTGGGGTATTGCTTGTAGGTGTCCAACTCGTTGCGCAGCCCCTTGAGGTAACCGCCTTCGAGGGCTTGGCCATCGACCTTCGGCGGTGCTGGCGGTGCGGGCGGCGCCGGTGTCGGGGCGACGGCGGCTTGCACCGGCTTGGCCGCGACCGGGGGCGCTGGCGTTGGTGTCGGCGTCGGCTTGGCGGCCACGACGGGTTTTGGTTTGGGCACCGGTTTGGGCTTGGGCTCGGGTTTTGGCAAGGGCTTGGGCGGCGGAGGCGGCGGGGCCGGTTCGGCCTCTTCATCCTCGATCACCGGCGGAGGCGGCTCTTGCTCCACCACCGGATCCGGGATCACTTCCGGCTCCGGCTCGACCAACGCCAGCTCCACCGCCGACTCGTCATACACCGGTGTGACCTTCAGCGTTTGTGACTGGATGCCCATCGCAATCAGCACCAGGGCGATCACGGCCGGGACACTCCCCAGCAGCTGCCGCGCACGAAACAAGGCGTACATGATCAGGACTTACGCGTAGCGATGGACACGGAGGTGAAGCCACCCAGGCGCAGGGTGTCCATCACTTCCACCAGGCGCGAAACCTCCACGCCTTTGTCACTGTTGACGATGATCGTCGACTTGGTATCCGGCTTCTCGGCCGCCTTCAGCGCGGGTACCAAGGCGTCGACCGAAAGGTCTTTGCCATCCAGTTGCAACTGGCCTTCCAGGCCCAGGGTCAGGATAAATTTATTCTGCGGTTTGAGCTGTTGTGCACTGCTGGCGCTGGGCAATTGAGTCTTCATGCCGAGTGCCGGAATCACGTTCAGGCTGACCAGCACGAAGAACACCAGGAGGAACATCATCACGTCGATCATCGGGATCAGTTCGATGTGCGCCTTGCGTTTCTTGGGTTCATCCCAGGTTCTCATTCCGTTGCCCCGTTATTGAATTAGGGGCGACACGCTAACAACCAAAAATGACCGATTGGTTAACTTTAATTTACGATTTGAAGGCTCTAGGGCGTGTCTTTCAGTGGATTCATTGTGCAGTTTTGTGACGTAGTGAAATTGACACAAAGTGCGTACATCCTTGGCAATTTATTTTCAGGGCCACCTCGAATGCCGACTGCATTGCCTCGATTGACCACCGCGCGACTGCTGTTGAGGGCACTGGAGAGCGACCAGGCCGAGACGCTGTCTACCCTCGCCAACGGGCCGAACATTGCCGATAACACGGCGAATGTTCCGTCGCCCTATACCCTGGAAACGGCGCAGACGTTCATCGCTTCAATCGCGGAAAAATACCGCACAGGTGAGCTGCTGAACCTGGGAATGCATGTGCGTGAAACCGGTGAGTTGATTGGTATGGTCAGCCTGCGGATTAACGCCCGTCATCACTATGGTCACCTCGGCGGTTGGGTGGCGGCGCACTGTCGCAATCAGGGATTCGCCGCTGAAGCAGCGAGCGCGATGATGGACTTCGGGTTCACCGAGTTGGGGCTGCAGCGCGTGGGTAGCCAATGCTTTGGCCGCAACAAGGAATCGGCGCGGGTCATGGAGAAAATCGGCCTGCGCTTTGAAGGCTGCATGCGTCAGGCGTTCTTCAAGATGGGTGTTTACGAAGATTTGCTCGGCTTTGCCACTGTGCGTGAAGACTGGGAGCGTTGCCGGTGAGCGACGCAGTGGACCTTGGCCGGCGGCGCATCCTCAGAGGGCTGGCGGTGGCCACGGCGTTTTCAATCCTCAGCCCGTTTGCGCGCAGTGCGGGGGTTGATTATCCGTTCACCCTCGGTGTGGCCTCGGGCGATCCATTGCCTGACGGCTTTGTGATCTGGACGCGCCTGGCGCCCTTGTTCAATGCCGCAGACGGGCGCGGCGGGTTGAGCCGCGCGGTGCCGGTGCGTTGGCGGGTGGCCAGCGATGCGGCGATGACGCGCATCGTGCGCCACGGTGAGGTCACGGCGACTGAGCGTTTTGCCCATTCGGTGCATGTCGAGGTCGCAGGGCTAGAGGCGGGCAGGCCGTATTGGTATCAGTTTGACGGCCTGGGCGCACAGAGCCCGGTGGGCCAGGCGCGCACGACGCCGCCGGTGCAGGCCATGGCATCGGCGCGATTGGGGTTTGTGTCCTGCTCGCATTGGGAGCGCGGTTATTTCAGCGCGTATCGCCACCTTGCGGCAGAGCAGCCCGACCTGGTGTTTTTCCTCGGCGACTATATCTACGACAGCTCTTACGCACTGGACTCGGGCAAGATCATCCGGCCTCACGGCAGCGGCAACGCGGAGAGTTTGAGTGACTACCGCAACCGGTATGCCCTGTACAAAACCGATCCGGATTTGCAGGCCTTGCACGCCGCCGCGCCCAGCGTGGCGACCTGGGACGATCACGAAGTGCAAAACGACTACGCCAACCGGTGGTCCCAGGACCCCAAAATTCCGGTTGCGCAGTTTCTCAGGCAGCGGGCAGCGGCGTATCAGGCGTTTTATGAGCACATGCCGCTGCGCGCGAGCAGCCTGCCGAAGGGCCCGGACATGCGCATTTATCGGCGTCTGGATTACGGGCGGTTGGCGCGTTTTCATGTGCTGGACGGGCGGCAATACCGCTCCGAGCAGCCGTGTATTTTGGCCAATGGCAGTCATCAGGGGCATATCGCCGCCAATAGCTGTGCCGACCTGCGCGACCCGAGCCGCACGATGCTGGGTTGGAAGCAGGAGGCCTGGCTTGATCGCGGGTTTGCCGAATCGCGGGCGCAATGGAATGTGATCGCTCAGGACTTGCTGGTGGCGCCGTTGAACCAGCGTGACCTCACCACTCAGATGCCGGGGCGTTGGACGGATGGTTGGGACGGGTACATGGCAAATCGCGAGCGGATGCTGGCGTCGATTCAGCGTCGGCGGTTGAAGAATCCGGTGTTCTGGGGCGGGGATATTCATTCGTTCTGGACCACGGATTTGCATGCGGATGCGAATGATCCTGGCTCGCCGGTGGTGGCCACTGAGTTTGTGGGGTCGTCGGTGACGTCGGATGGGCCGCCCTTTGACGCCTTTTCGCAGATGTTGCCGGTTAATCCCCATGTGAAGTTTTTTGACAGCCGGCAGCGGGGGTATGTGTCGGTTGATGTGGATGAGGGGAAGATGCTCACGCGCTTTCGCGTGATTACGGATCCGCGTGATCGGTTGGCTACGGTTTCTACGCTTAGGTCGTTTGTGGTGGAGTCGGGGCGGGCGGGGGCTGTTGCGGTTTAGGGGGGGCTTTGGTTTCTGGCGGGGGGGGGCATATCCGTTGTTGTGGTAACGGCCGCTTATGGTTCCGCTCTTACAGCGGGTCACTTTTGGCAAACGCCCCAAAAGTAACCAAAAGGTCTTCGCCCCACCAC
>NZ_JAUTYR010000117.1:0-619 GCF_041946035.1 Pseudomonas sp. AMR01 | reverse complement strand
CCGCAGTATGTCCCTCGGAAGTTCCTCCAATCGATAGTCAGGCAGGTTGTCGCGCGTGATCATGTCACGCAACATGGCCCTGAAAACCCGCAGAGGACTGACAGAGCCCGACTTCTTGCGCAGTGTTTCGACTGAAACCCGCCATTCGGGCTGGCGGCCGCAGTGCTTGCGGCTCAACTCGTAAATACGCCTTTCCAACGGGCGACGCAGGCGGAAATAGTCACGGCTCAGGGTCAGCACAGACTTAGCCATCACGGCACGCCAAATCCAGTCTGACAACGTCACCTGCACACTGACCATCCGCCCGCCCCTGGACCTCCGCACAATTTGCCAACTCTCGATCAACCCAAACCCAGTGGTGGTTTCAATATCGCCAGTAACGATGTTCGTCGTAATGCGGGTACCAGCAAGACGCTCAAACGCTTCACGCAAACGACGGTAACTATCGCCGGAGGTCTCACGGTTGGTCGCAACCATCAGATCATAAGCACGTAAATGCAAAGTTCGAACCACCTGCTGCCCCGCATTCATGGCCGCTATCAATTGGCTGACACAATAGATCAGAATATCTTTATCATGGATCGTAGCTCGGCCTTTCACTGAGGGAGTTACCTCTACC
>NZ_JAUTYR010000116.1:0-628 GCF_041946035.1 Pseudomonas sp. AMR01 | reverse complement strand
CCGAGGATGGCTTGGCCGCAGAACAGGCGGCTGAAAAGGCCAGCACCGTGCGCGCCTTCACGCGCCGCCACCCGGTGCGCAAACCGTTCCCCGATCACTTGCCCCGCGAGCGGGTTGTCGTCGAAGCACCTACCGCTTGCACCTGCTGTGGCTCAGACCGGATCGTAAAGATGGGTGAAGATCTCACCGAGACGCTGGAGGTGATCCCACGTCAGTGGAAGGTGATCCAGACTGTGCGCGAGAAGTTCACTTGCCGGGCCTGCGAGAAGATCAGCCAGCCGCCGGCGCCGTTCCATGCGATTCCGCGCGGATGGGCCGGGCCCAGCCTGATCGCAATGCTGATCTTCGAGAAATATGGTCAGCACCAGCCGTTGAACCGGCAGGCCGAGCGGTTCGCCCGTGAAGGCGTCGAGTTGAGCCTGTCGACCCTGGCAGATCTGGTCGGGCATGCGACGGTCGCGTTGCAGCCGATCCATGCCCTAATCGAAAGCCATGTGCATGCCGCTCACCGCCTGCATGGCGACGATACGACTGTGCCGCTTCTGGCGCGCGGCGGCGCGAAAAAGGCCCGGCTCTGGACCTATGTGCGTGATGATCGGCCATGGAATGGTGGCGCGCCACCAGCGGC
>NZ_JAUTYR010000115.1:0-631 GCF_041946035.1 Pseudomonas sp. AMR01 | reverse complement strand
ATAGTGGACAACGGGATCTACTTCGAATTTGTTCCCTTTAAACCTGAATATATTGCTGAAGATGGTTCCGTCAAACCTGAAGCCCCCGTTGTGCTTTTAGAAGATGTGGAGCCCGAAGTGGATTATGTGCTGCTCATAAGCACCGTCTCGGGAGCATGGAGATATTTGATCGGGGATACGGTGAAATTTACTGATGTAGAAAGACACGAGATCAGGATCACCGGAAGGACAAAATTCTTTCTTAATGTGGTAGGGTCTCAATTGAGCGTCAACAAGATGAATGATGCTGTGAAGGAACTGGAGCAGCAGTTTGATATCACCATTCCTGAGTTTACAGTTGCGGCTGTAAAGAATTCCGAAGGAGATTATATCCATAAATGGTATTTGGGCATTGAAGAAGGAAAAGCAGGGGAGGAAGAACTCGCCCAGGCGCTGGATAAAGAACTTAAGGCGGCAAATAAAAACTACGGTGTAGCCCGAAGTAAAGCTTTAAAAGGAGTGGAAGTAGTTGCCGTTTCCCCCAAAGTTTTTACCGAATGGAGCGCCACCAACAAAAAGAAAGGCGGACAGGTAAAAATGGAAAAAGTAATGAACGAGGAAAAATTTGCGGAGTGGGAAAAATTTGTAGCTA
>NZ_JAUTYR010000114.1:0-631 GCF_041946035.1 Pseudomonas sp. AMR01 | reverse complement strand
GATGTATCTGTGCAAACAGATGACCAGCCGCTCCCTGCCCGAGATTGGCCGCCGCTTTGGCGGGCGCGACCACACCACCGTCATGCACGGCGTGCGCCGGATCGAAGAGTTGAAGGTCTCGGACGGTCAGATTGCCGAGGATCTGGAACTGCTGCGCCGGGCGCTCGAATCCTAAGCCCCTTCCCCTGAGGGTTGTTGTCAGGACACGGTTAAACAGCGATCAGGGGCGCGGCTTGCGCCCCTCTTGCAATCGCAGCAACAAAACAACAAAAGTTCTTGTGTAAGCGTGGGAACCGGGTAGTTTGCCTCTCCCGGCAATCGGTATGGGAGAAGGCATATGAAATTTAGCATCGAACGCGCGGCACTGCTCAAAGCGGTTTCGCAAGCCCAATCCGTGGTCGAGCGCCGCAACACCATTCCGATCCTCGCCAACGTGTTAATCGAAGCCGACGGCAGCGATGTTTCCTTCCGCGCCACGGATCTGGACATCGAAGTGGTCGATAAGGTCGCGGCTCAAGTCGAGCGTGCGGGGGCCACCACCGTTTCGGCCACGCTGCTGCATGAGATTGTGCGCAAACTGCCCGACGGGGCGCTGATCAACCTCACTGCTGATACCGCCGCGGGCCGCCTG
>NZ_JAUTYR010000026.1:0-68184 GCF_041946035.1 Pseudomonas sp. AMR01 | reverse complement strand
CGGGAGCCGGATTTGAACCGACGACCTTCGGGTTATGAGCCCGACGAGCTACCAGACTGCTCCATCCCGCGTCTGTGTGTCGGCATTCTACAGAGGATCGCAGGTGTGTCAACCTGTGAATTGAAGAAAAGCGCTTGTGGTTCAATTGGTTAGCTCTCCAACATGGGCAGGAGGAGGGCCCCAGGCCAGTCTGGCCAAGGGTTGTAGCTCTATCGGCAGGCCAATTTCGATTAAGAAAATAAATTCATCGCGGAATTTTCCCACCGCCCAAACGGAAGATTCAAACTACTGGTGCTATATACAGGGGTGAGTGCGATACTGGTTTCCCGTTGGATTACACCCTCTGTTTATATGACGCAGCGCAAAATCATCCACGTTGACTGTGATTGTTTCTACGCCGCTATCGAGATGCGCGACGACCCGAACCTGGCCCAAAAGCCTTTGGCGGTCGGCGGCTCTGCCGATCGCCGTGGGGTGATCGCCACCTGCAATTACGAGGCGCGGGCCTACGGCGTGCGCTCGGCCATGTCATCGCGCCACGCCTTGAAGCTCTGCCCGGATCTGACCATCGTCAAGCCGCGCATGGACGCCTATAAAGAAGCATCGAAAGAAATCCAGACGATATTTCGCGATTACACCGATTTGATCGAGCCGTTGTCGCTGGATGAAGCCTTTCTCGACGTTTCCGACAGCCCGCATTTCGGCGGCAGTGCCACACGCATCGCTCAGGACATCCGCCGCCGCGTTTCCAACCAGTTGCACATCACCGTGTCTGCCGGCGTCGCGCCCAACAAGTTTTTGGCCAAGATCGCCAGTGACTGGAAAAAGCCCAACGGCCTGTTTGTGATTACTCCGGACCAGGTTGAGGATTTTGTCTCGCAGCTGCGGGTGAACAAGTTGCACGGCGTGGGCAAGGTGACCGCAGACAAGCTGGCGCGCCTGGGCATTGAAGACTGCCTGCAACTGCGCGAGTGGAACAAGTTGGCGCTGGTGCGCGAATTCGGCAGTTTTGGCGAGCGACTCTGGAGCCTGGCCCGTGGGATTGATGACCGTGCGGTGCAGAACGACAGCCGCCGGCAGTCCATCAGTGTGGAAAATACCTACGACGTAGACCTGCCGGATCTATCAAGTTGTTTGGCTAAACTGCCTGAGCTGATGGAAACCCTCGCCGGGCGCATGGCACGCATCGACAGCAGTTACCGTGCGGGTAAGCCGTTTGTGAAAGTGAAGTTTCATGACTTTACCCAGACAACGTTGGAGCAAGCCGGGGCAGGGCGGGACCTTGAGAGTTATCAACAGCTGTTGACGCAGGCGTTTAATCGCGGCGGGAAGCCGGTCAGGTTGCTGGGGATTGGGGTGAGGTTGCTGGATCTGAGCAGCGGTAATGAGCAGCTTCAATTTCCCTGGTAAAAACCGGTACCAAATGTGGGAGGGGGCTTGCTCCCGATGGCGGTGAATCAGTCAATAGCTTCAGTGACTGACACACTGCTATCGGGAGCAAGCCCCCTCCCACATTTGGATCTTCACACGGTCTAAAATATCAGCGAGCGCCTGGATCTGCGACGAGTCGCCCTGCATCCTTGGCCAGCGCTTGCAGAAATTCCTGCTGCAACTCCGGATCATTACGGGTCAGTTCGATCAAACTCTGTTCCAGCTCGCTGGCTTCTTCTTCGAGCCCCAGCTCCGACAGACGCTTGACCCGGTGCACCCACTGGTTGACTTCATCGTCTTCCAAATCGTCGTAGATCAAGCCGTGCGCTTCCAGCAACTTGCCGCGCAAGGTGTTGCTGATCGCCAGGGTTGAGTCCGAATGCACGTCGTCCTGGCCATCTTCCACGCTGATTTTCAAGGTGGTGATGCCGTTCAGGTCTTGCTCGGCAAATGGGCTGTCCAACAGGTTCAGGCGCAGCACGCCGTTGCGGTCGGTGGTCAGCTCATGGGTCTGCTTGCCAGCGGTGACTTGTACCGGGCGTTCACTCCAGGGCAGGCTCGAATACTCGGTGCGCTTGTCGCGCTGGACTTCATCGATGCCCGCCAGGTTCTGTTGCGCACGGCCGTGGCTTTGCACGTTCATGAACGGGTTGATGCCGTCCACGCCATAGCTGAGCCAGTCGCGTGTCATGCTGGTGGGCAAGTTGCCGAGGGCGAAGATATTGGCAACGTTAGCCCCCGCGCCCGCCACGAGGGCGACCGCACCCAGAGGCATCTCATAGACTTTGCGCCAGGGCTGGTAAGGGGTGTAACGATCGTAACGGCGGGTGACTTCGAATTCAGTGACCTCAAAGGTCTTCTGCTCGTGAATGCGCACCCGGCGTTGCGGCAGTTCCAGCACTTTGGGTTCGCCTACATCGATCTGCAGGCTGTGGTCGAGCAACTTACGCTCGACCCGCTCCTCGTGCTCACTGCGTTGCGACATCTGGTTGGCGCAGCCGCTGACCAGCAGGGCGCCGCACAAGGCGGCGCCCCCCAGGGCTCTGGTGTTTCGCTTGAACATGACTTCTCTTGATCTGGTTTTTCAGCGACGAATACGCGCCTGGAGGAAAGACAGCACGTCAGCCACCGGCAACGGTTGGGCTTCGGCTTCGGTCCGGCTCTTGTATTCCAGATTGCCATCGACAAGGCCGCGGTCACTGACCACGATCCGGTGCGGGATGCCAATCAGTTCCATGTCGGCGAACTTGATGCCCGGGCTGGTTTTCTTGTCCCGGTCATCCAGCAACACTTCAAAACCGGCAGCCGTCAGTTCGGCGTACAGTTTGTCGGTGGCTTCGCGCACTTGCTCGGTTTCATAACGCAGCGGTACCAGGGCGACCTGGAACGGCGCCAGGGTGTCGCTCCAGATGATGCCGTTCGCGTCGTTGTTCTGCTCGATGGCAGCGGCAACCACACGGGATACGCCAATGCCGTAGCAGCCCATTTCGAGGATGACCGGCTTGCCGTTCTCGCCCAGCACCTTGCAGTTCATCGCCTGGCTGTACTTGTTGCCCAGCTGGAAGATGTGCCCGACTTCGATGCCGCGTTTGATTTCCAGAGTGCCCTTGCCATCCGGGCTCGGATCGCCTGCGACTACGTTGCGCAGGTCGGCCACGGTTGGAACCGGCAGATCACGCTCCCAGTTCACGCCGAAGTAGTGCTTGTCATCGATGTTCGCGCCGATCCCGAAGTCGCTCATCAGCTCAACCGAACGGTCGATGATGATTGGCAGCGGCAGGTTCAGCGGGCCGAGGGAACCGGCACCGGCGCCAATGGCGTCGCGCAGTTCGGCATCGGTGGCCATGACCAGCGGGCTGGCCACGCCTGGTTGCTGGGCAGCCTTGATTTCATTGAGCTCGTGGTCACCACGGATCACCAGTGCGATCAGCTTGCCTTCTTCTTCGGCGCGCACGATCAGGGTCTTGATGGTCTTTTCAATCGGCAGATTGAATTTTTCCACCAGGGCCGCGATGGTCTTGGTTTCTGGCGTGTCCACCAGGCGCAGCTCTTCAGTCGGCGCGGCGCGGGAAGTTTCCCGTGGCACGGCTTCGGCTTTCTCGATGTTCGCTGCGTAGTCGGAACCGTTGCTGAACACGATGTCGTCTTCGCCGGATTCGGCCAGCACGTGGAACTCGTGGGAGCCGGCACCGCCGATGGAGCCGTTGTCTGCTTCAACCGGGCGGAATTTGAGGCCCAGACGCGTGAACACGTTGCAGTAGGCCTGGTGCATGCGGTCGTAAGTGACCTGCAGGGACGCCTGATCAGCGTGGAACGAATAGGCGTCCTTCATGATGAATTCGCGGCCACGCATCAAACCGAAGCGCGGGCGGATTTCGTCACGGAATTTGGTCTGGATCTGATACAGGTTCAGCGGCAACTGTTTATAGCTGCTCAGCTCGTTGCGCATCAGGTCGGTGATCACTTCTTCGTGGGTCGGGCCGGCGCAGAAATCGCGGCCATGACGGTCCTTGAAGCGCAGCAACTCAGGGCCGTACTCTTCCCAGCGCCCGGATTCCTGCCACAGTTCAGCCGGTTGAGTGCTCGGCATCAACACTTCCAGAGAGCCGGCGGCGTTCATTTCTTCACGAACGATGGCTTCGACCTTGCGCATCACCTTCAAGCCCATGGGCAGCCAGGTGTACAGGCCCGAGGCCAGTTTGCGGATCATGCCGGCGCGCAGCATCAGCTGGTGGCTGATCACGACCGCGTCGGAAGGCGTTTCTTTCTGTGTGGCGAGCAAATATTGACTGGTGCGCATGGTAGGCCGTTGTCGGTTGCTTGGACTTGAAATGACTCTGGATTGTACGGGCGTGGGCTGCCGGAGTACAGGTATCAGAATGCAGAGAGGTCTGTGGAAGCTGGCTTGCCTGCGATAGCGGCGTTGGATTCACCCTCGCTATCGCAGGCAAGCCAGCTCCCACATTGACCGCGTCGGATCAGTCCTCGACGGGCGGGTTTAACTTCGCCCGCTGGTTTTCCTGAAACCAATGCAACGCAATCAACAGCAAGGTCGGCACACCCAGCGCACACGTGATCAGGAAGAAGGTGTGATACCCGAACTTCTCCACCATCACCCCCGAGTACCCGCCAATCAATCGCGGCAGCAGCAGCATGATCGAACTGAGCAACGCATATTGGGTCGCGGAGAACTTGAGGTTGGTCAGGCTCGACAGGTACGCCACAAACGCCGACGTCGCCAAGCCCGAGCTGAAGTTATCCAGGGAGATGGTGAAAATCAGCATCTGCAGATCCGGGCCCATGTCGGCGAGCATCACGAACAACAGGTTGGTCGCCGCCGAGGTTACGCCGCCGATGAACAGGATCGGCAAAATACCGAACCGCACAATCAACAGGCCGCCCATACCGGCACCGAGCAGGGTCATGATCAGGCCAAAGATCTTGCTGACCCCGGCAATCTGATCCTTGGTAAAACCCTGGTCGATGTAAAACACGTTGGCCATCACGCCCATCACCGTGTCAGACATGCGATAGGTCGCAATCAGCCCGAGCAGCAGCAACGCCTGCCAGCGGTAGCGCAGGATAAAGTCGTTGACTGGCGTCAGCACCGGCGCCAGGCCACGACGGCCCATGGCCGACAGGCACAGCGTGGTCAGGATGATATAGAGAATGGCGCGCAGGAAGGCGCGGTCTTCCATCAGCAGTTCCCACAGGCTCACACCCTGAAACAGCACGCTGGCGAAGTCGGTGTTGTAGAGCTGGGTGAACATCGCGGGAACCGACACCAGCAACACGATCAGCACAAATACCGAGACAAGCTGATGCGCAAAGCTGTAACGCCCGGCCTGCAATTGGGTGCGCAGTGGCACGTTGGGTTCGCGCATGAACAGGGTGGTCAGCAGCGCGGGAATCATCAGCAGGCCGAACAACACATAAGTACCGGTCCACGCCGAGTGCTTATAGTTGAAGCCGGTTGAGCCGAAGCCTTCGGCAAAAAACAGCGCACCGGCGGTCGCGAGCAGGGCGGCGATGCGGTAACCGGACATATAGCTGGCGGCCAGGGCAGCCTGGCGGCTGTCGTCGGCGATTTCCAGGCGATAGGCGTCTACGGCGATGTCCTGGGTGGCCGACGCGAATGCGACAATCACAGCAATGGCGATCAGCCAGGACAGGTGCTTTTGCGGGTCGCAGAAGCCCATGCCGATCAACCCGAGGATCACCAGCGTTTGGGCGAGTACCAGCCAGGAGCGACGACGCCCCAGTTTACCGAGCAGCGGCAGGCGCCATTGGTCGAGCAGCGGCGACCAGACCCATTTAAAGGCGTAGGCCAGGCCGATCAAGCTCGCATAACCGATGGTCTCGCGGGCCACACCGGCCTCGCGCAACCAGACGGAAAGCGTCGAGAACACCAACATGTAAGGCAAGCCGGCGGCGAAACCGAGCAACAACAGTACTAACGTCGAGGGGCTGGCATAGGCGGCGAGCGCGGCGCGCCAGGTTTTACGGGGCATGGGCTGGAGTCTGCCTCAGGTTTGCGAAAACAAAGCGCGCACTCTAACCGCTGTGCTCTACCGGACGCCAGCCATGGCGCTGAATATCAACACGATTGTTCAGGATACTGACACCTTCACTGCGTAAACGCGCACGTTGTTCGTCGCCTGAGGCACTGCCCACTGGCAGACTTATCCGACCACCGGCACCCAACACGCGGTGCCAGGGCAACGTGGTGCCCTCCGGCAGTTGACTCAGTGTGCGCCCGACCCAGCGGGCCGCGCGGCCTAGCCCGGCCAGATGCGCCAATTCGCCGTAACTCACCACGCAGCCCGCGGGCACTTGCGCCAACGTCAGGTACAGCGCCGTACGGCGCATTTCAGCGGGGCTTTGCGGTGTATCGGCGGGTGGATTCACTGTGGGCACATCCGTTTGGATCGTCGGCATTTTTGTCGGAAACGTCTTTAAATATGACGTGTGGCAATGAACTGAATACGAATACCCGAGTCAGTGCTTGCTAAGAAGTTATCTAACACGATAATGCCGTCTTTTCAGTCAAACTTGAGCCAAGAACTTGCTTATGTTGTCCAGAACTCTGCTGTGCCTCGCTGTTTTCAGCGCCTCCACGCCTTTGATGGCCGACACCGTCTGGTTGAAAAACGGCGACCGCCTGACCGGCAAGATCAAGGTCTTCGACGGTGGCAAGTTGCTGATCCAAACCGACTACGCCGGCGCAATTCCGGTGGACTGGAAGCAGGTCAAAACCCTGGAAAGCGACCAGGAACTGCTGGTCAAGCAGGACGCATACAGTGGCGAAAAGGCCAAATCCCTGAGGCCTGCTGAAGACGGCAAAGTGGTGCTGGCCAATGGCGAGGCGCCCAAGACGGTGGAATTGGCGAGCATCCAGCAAATGCTCAAGCCCAAACCGGTCATCGAGGACCTGGTGTGGAAGGGCAATGTCGATATGGCACTGGACTACAAACGTGCCGACAAAGACACCAACGATTATGACGTCGACTTCAAGACCACGGCGCGTCACGGCCAGTGGCGTCACACCGGCCAGGGCGAGTACAACCGCGAGTTCCAGGACGACGTCACCACCACCGACAACTGGGCGCTCGAATACGACCTGGACCGTTTCTTTACCGAGCATTGGTTCTGGCAAGGTCGCCTGACCTACAAACGCGACAAGGTTGAAGACCTGGCTCGCCAGCGTACCGTCGGTACCGGCCCTGGCTACCAGTTCTGGGACAATGAACTGGGGGCGTTCTCCCTCGGCTCGCTGGTCAACCGCACCGATTATGAATATGCCGACGGCGGCAAGGATAACTTCTACTCGCTCGCCATGAAGTGGAACTACAACCGCTACCTGGTAGCCAAGAAAGTCGAGTTTTTCACCAACGGCGAAGTCGGCAAGCCGCTCGACGCGCCCGCCGCCTACACCCTGGACGCAGAAATGGGGCTGCGTTACAAAGTTACCGAGTGGGCCTCGCTCAACCTCAAGGCCGAGCGCGACATCATCAGTGGTGGCTCGCAGAGCAGCCTGAGCAAGACCCGCTACACCGCAGGCTTTGGCGTCGCCTGGTAAACAACCCTGTAACAACGCCTGGCAAAACCTGCCGGGCGGCCTCTGGCAACCTGCGCGGATATTGATTACCTTGTGTTGAGATCCATTCCCATACGCTATGGGCGGCGGGATACACGAGGAGTCATACGTTGAGCGCGCACGTTGCCAAGAACGCCCGAGAGCTGTTGCTCAAGGAATACCGTGGGGCTCTCTCCACATTATCCAAAGCCATGCCCGGCTTTCCTTTCGGCTCCGTCGTGCCGTATTGCCTGGATGCGCAGGGCCAGCCGATCATCCTGATCAGCCGCATCGCCCAGCACACACACAACCTGCAAAAAGACCCAAAGTGCTCGCTGTTGGTGGGTGAGCGCGAGGCTGATGATGTGCAAGCGGTGGGGCGTCTGACGTACATCGCCGAAGCCGAGAAAATCGAGGATGAAGCCGCGATTGAAGCGGCGGCCGAGCGTTATTACCGCTACTTCCCCGATTCGGCCAACTACCACAAGGCCCACGACTTCGATTTCTGGGTGCTCAAGCCGGTGCGCCATCGTTATATCGGCGGGTTTGGTGCGATTCACTGGATCGACCAGTTGACCCTGGCCAACCCGTTCGCCGGCAAGGCCGAGCGCAGCATGATCGAACACATGAACAGCGATCACACCAAAGCCATCGCCCATTACGTTGACCTCAGCGGTCTGCCGACCACTGAGCCCGCGCAACTGGCCGGCATCGACAGCGAAGGCATGCACCTGCGTATTGGCCAGTCGTTGCATTGGCTCCCCTTTGCAGAGGCCTGCAACAACCCGACACAAGTACGCGAAGCCTTGGTTTTATTGGCTCACGCTGAGGTCTGGCCTAAAAAAGAACCCGCCAACGCTTGAATTCACGAAATGGCGACGTCATCTAAGGTGGACTGGCAAGGCATTCTTGCGTTGAGGAACCATTTGATGCGCCCTTTTTTATTGCTCTTTCTGCTGTTCCCGGTGTTGGAGCTGTTCGTATTCGTTCAAGTCAGCAGTGCGATCGGGTTTTTCCCGGCCCTGTTGCTGATCATTCTCGGCTCGATGCTCGGCGTTCTGGTGCTGCGCGTCGCCGGCCTGGCCACGGCATTGCGTGCCCGTGAAAGCCTGAATCGCGGCGAACTGCCTGCCCAGACCATGCTCGAAGGCCTGATGATGGCCCTGGCCGGCGGCTTGTTGATCCTGCCTGGCTTTATCAGCGATGTGGTCGGTCTGGTCATGTTGCTGCCGGTGACCCGCAAGTTGCTGGCCGGCAAGATGCGCCAACGCGCCGAAGAGGCGGCGATCCGTCAGCGCGCGTTTGCCGATGACTTGCAACCCCGAGGTGGCCCGGCTCCGCGCCAGCCGCTGGGGCGTGAAGGTGATGTCATCGAAGGCGAGTTCGAACACCGCGACAGCAAATAACCGCTTCAATGGCACGGCAAGTCTGGGTGCCGTGCCTCTTTCAGCCGGTGGCAAAAGCAAAAAATTTCCGCCATGGCCCCTTGTAATAAGCTTGTGCGCCCTTATGTAACGGTCACCGCAAGGTTTCTGGTGGCGACACCAGACAGACTTCCGCGTCTCGCTTGGCGAGCCGCGACCGGCACTGCCGGAATACAACCCGCCGGTACCGATACCGGCCGATGAAAAACACAATTAGGAGAGATCGACAATGAGCAAGCTTCGTCCTCTGCACGACCGCGTCGTAATCCGTCGCAGCGAAGAAGAAAAGAAAACCGCTGGCGGCATCGTTCTGCCAGGTTCGGCTGCTGAAAAAGCCAACCACGGTGTGATCGTCGCTGCAGGCCCAGGCAAGACTCTGGAAAACGGTGATGTGCGTGCGCTGGCCGTTAAAGTCGGTGACAAGGTTGTTTTCGGCCCTTACTCCGGCAGCAACACTGTGAAAGTTGATGGCGAAGACCTGCTGGTTATGGCTGAGAACGAGATTCTCGCCGTTCTGGAAGACTGATTTCCCCGCTCATTTTCCCATTACTCCAAAGTATTTAAGGAATATCGATCATGGCTGCTAAAGAAGTTAAATTCGGCGATTCCGCCCGCAAAAAAATGCTCACCGGTGTCAACATCCTGGCTGACGCAGTAAAAGCGACCCTGGGCCCTAAAGGCCGTAACGTGATCATCGAGAAGAGCTTCGGCGCTCCGACCATCACCAAGGACGGCGTTTCCGTCGCCAAAGAAATCGAACTCGAAGACCGTTTCGAAAACATGGGCGCGCAGCTGGTCAAAGACGTTGCCTCCCGTGCCAACGATGACGCAGGCGACGGCACCACCACCGCTACCGTTCTGGCTCAGGCCATCGTCAACGAAGGCTACAAAGCCGTCGCTGCCGGCATGAACCCGATGGACTTGAAGCGCGGCATCGACAAGGCGACCATCGCCATTGTTGCCGAGCTGAAAAACCTGTCCAAGCCATGCGCTGACACCAAGGCAATCGCTCAGGTAGGCACCATCTCCGCCAACTCCGACAGCTCCATCGGCGACATCATTGCCGAAGCCATGGAAAAAGTCGGTAAAGAAGGCGTGATCACCGTTGAAGAAGGCTCGGGCCTGGAAAACGAACTGTCGGTTGTAGAAGGCATGCAGTTCGACCGTGGCTACCTGTCCCCGTACTTCGTCAACAAGCCAGAGACCATGGTTGCCGAGCTGGACAGCCCGCTGATCCTGCTGGTCGACAAAAAGATCTCCAACATCCGCGAAATGCTGCCAGTACTGGAAGCCGTTGCCAAAGCCGGCCGCCCACTGCTGATCGTTTCCGAAGACGTTGAAGGCGAAGCCCTGGCGACGCTGGTTGTGAACAACATGCGTGGCATCGTTAAAGTCGCAGCCGTCAAGGCTCCAGGCTTCGGCGACCGTCGCAAGGCCATGCTGCAGGACATCGCTGTTCTGACCGGCGGTACCGTTATCTCCGAAGAGATCGGCCTGAGCCTGGAAAGCGCCACCCTGGAAAACCTGGGTAGCGCCAAGAAGGTCACCATCTCCAAAGAAAACACCATCATCGTTGACGGTGCTGGCGTTGAAGGCGACATCCAATCGCGCATCACTCAGATCCGCGCCCAGGTTGCCGAGACTTCGTCCGACTACGACCGTGAAAAACTGCAAGAGCGTCTGGCCAAGCTGTCCGGCGGCGTTGCAGTGATCAAGGTTGGCGCTGGTTCCGAAGTTGAAATGAAAGAGAAGAAAGCCCGCGTTGAAGACGCCCTGCACGCAACCCGTGCAGCCGTTGAAGAAGGCGTGGTACCTGGCGGTGGCGTTGCGCTGATCCGTGCTCTGGAAGCTCTGACTAACCTGACCGGCGACAATGCTGATCAGAACGTCGGTATCGCTGTGCTGCGTCGTGCTGTTGAAGCACCGCTGCGTCAGATCGCTGCCAACTCCGGCGACGAGCCAAGCGTTGTGGTCAACGAAGTCAAGAACGGCAAAGGTAACTACGGTTACAACGCTGCGACTGGCGTCTACGGCGACATGATCGAAATGGGCATCCTGGACCCTACCAAGGTGACCCGTTCGGCACTGCAAGCAGCAGCCTCCATCGGCGGTCTGATCCTGACCACCGAAGCGGCTATCGCTGACAAGCCGAAGGCTGAAGGCGCTGGCGGCGGCGGTATGCCAGACATGGGCGGCATGGGTGGCATGGGCGGCATGATGTAAGCCAGCCTTACCCGGCACCTGAAAACCCCGCCTGCAGCGATGCAGGCGGGGTTTTTTTATGCGTGGTTTGAATGCAGCCCTGGCGTTCGCTCAGTTGTGGGGCCGCATCCTTTGGCGCCTTCCAGCTCAGCAGTTGCTGTTTGCACCCATAGCTGGCGGCTTGGTAGCAGAGGTCACCAACAGCAAATAGCGCACAGGCGCCGTTTTAAGAAAGCCCATGTTTAGTTTCCTTGTATTAATGGGCGGCGATCTTCGCCCTGACACTGTAGTCAGTTTGTGAAGCTATAGTGAAAATCTCGTTCAGCTGAACTATTGGTTGAAAACCTGTATCGGCGGCCCTTTCAGGTCTATCCCTGAGCCACACTTGGCCTTAAGCTGCGCGAGCCAACACGGCCGTTACCGCGTACGGAGACACTGCCCATGCGAATTTTATTGGTTGAAGACAACCGCGATATTCTGGCCAACCTGGCCGATTACCTGGGGCTTAAAGGCTACACCGTGGACTGTGCGCAGGACGGTTTGTCGGGCCTGCACCTGGCCGCAACTGAACATTACGATTTGATCGTGCTCGACATCATGCTGCCGGGTATCGACGGCTATACCCTGTGCAAACGCCTGCGCGAAGACGCACGCCGCGACACGCCGGTGATCATGCTCACCGCGCGCGACCAATTGGATGACCGGCTGCAGGGCTTCAAGTCCGGCGCCGACGATTACCTGCTCAAACCGTTCGCTCTGTCGGAATTGGCCGCACGCATTGAAGCCGTGTTGCGCCGTGCCCAGGGTGGCGGGCGTCGCGCGCTGCAAGTCGGCGACTTGAGCTACGACCTCGATACCCTCGAAGTCACCCGTGAAGGTCGCCTGCTCAAACTCAACCCGGTCGGCCTGAAACTGCTGGCGGTGTTGATGCAGAAGAGCCCGCACGTACTGCGCCGTGAAATTCTCGAAGAGGCCCTGTGGGGTGATGACTGCCCGGACAGCGACAGTTTGCGCAGCCACGTTCACCAATTGCGCCAAGTGATCGATAAACCGTTCGCCAAGCCGTTGCTGCAAACGGTGCATGGCGTGGGTTATCGCTTGGCCGAGGGTCGTGATGGAGTTTAAGCAAAGCCTTGCCCAACGGATCATCATTGCCTTTGCCTTGATGAGTGCGTTGGTGGCGGGGGCGTTCGCCATGGGCATCGTCGCGACCGTGCACCTGGTGGAAGAAAAGCTGATTTCGGCGGGCCTGGGCGGTGACTTGCAACGCTTGCTGCTGATGGACAGTGTCGAGGACTGGAACCACCGGCCCGAGCCGGATCAACTGTTCTATTTCAGCGGCGGCCCCGGAGATTTCGAACTGCCCAAGGATTTGCGGCACCTGGAACCCGGGTTTCACGAGGTGTTTCGCGAGGCGCTGTCATACCACGCCATGGTTGAAGTTGTGGACGGTCGGCGTTACGTGCTGCTGCAGGATCAGAGTGACTTCGAGGAGCGTGAGCGCGTGCTCTTCGCGGTGGTGCTGGTGGGCTTTGTGCTCAGCCTGGCGCTGGCGGTGTTCCTCGGATGGGTGCTGGCACGCAAGGTGATGGCGCCGGTGGTGCGTCTGGCGCGGCAGGTCCGGCATCGCGACCAACTGCTTGGCCTGGCGCCGCCTTTGGCGCCGGATTACGCCGCCGATGAAGTCGGCGAGCTGGCCGTGGCCTTTGACGCTACGTTGGGCCGCTTGCGGCAGGCGTTGTCTCGCGAGCAAATGTTCACCAGCGACGTCAGCCACGAACTGCGCACGCCCTTGATGGTGCTCGCCAGTTCCTGCGAGCTGCTGCTGGAAAATCCGGCGATCGATCAACGCGGCCGCAATCAGGTACAACGTATCGCCCGCGCCTGCGAAGAAATGCGCGAGCTGGTGCAGACCTTCCTGATGCTCGCGCGCGCCAAGCATGACGATGCTGTCATGTCGGCGCAGGTCAGCCTGACCCAGGTCGCCGAAGACCTGCTCGGCATTTGGCGCGGTCCCATCGAACAGAAAGGCCTGGAGTTGATCTACCAGCCAGGCGAACCCCTCGATACGCGTTACAACACCACGTTCCTGCACGCGGTGATGGGCAACCTGCTGCGCAATGCCTTGCACTATACCGAGCAGGGATTTATCCGCCTGACCCTGGAACCCAGTGGGTTTGTGGTAGAGGACTCCGGCGTCGGCATTCCGGAAGACAAGCGCGAAGCGATGTTCGAGCCCTTTGTACGCGGCAGCGAAAAACGCGGTGATGGCCTTGGGCTAGGTTTGTCGCTGGTACAGCGCATTTGCGAGAGCCAGGGCTGGAGTGTCAGCCTGAGTACCATGGAGCCAAACGGCTGCCGTTTTCATGTCGAGTTGGGCCAAGTCAAACCCTGACCTTTAACCTTGCCGCTATCCTGCCAAGGGTCGCGGCAATTCGGCGAAGATGGCCCCATGCGACTGCTTGTGTCTGTAAAGTCTTGAAATGTATGAGATTGGACAGGACAAGTTTTTCACAGAGGGTTGACCTGTTGATCACAGTTAGCTGCTTAAGGTTGTAGGCATCAGCTACTGGAGATCCGTTGATGTCTACCCCGACCAAGCTCGAATTTTCTGAAAAGTACGACGACCGCCACGCGCAGAAATATTTGCGCAAACATCAGGATAATCTGGCTCGCCGATTGTCCCACAAGCGCGACGAGCAATTGGCGCGCGGTGCGCTGGCCATGGCCGGTGAGCCGGGCCTAGTGTTGGACCTGCCTTGTGGGGCGGGTCGCTTCTGGCCGTTGTTGGCCGAGAAACCCAATCGTGTGATCATCGGTGCCGACAATTCGGGGTCGATGTTGAAAGTCGCCACCGGCGCGCAACCCGCGGATGTAGTGAAACGGGTACGCCCTTTGCAGACATCTGCCTTTGATATCGATTTGCCAGACAACTCGGTCGACAGTATTTTCTGTATGCGCCTGATGCACCACATCGGTAATCCAGAGGACAGGCTGTCGATATTGCGGGAGTTTCAGCGCGTTACCCGTGACAGTGTGATTATCTCGCTGTGGGTGGATGGCAATTTCAAGGCTTGGAAACGCAAGCGCGCCGAAGTAAGGCGTCGCAAAAAAGGTGAGCAGGAAAGTTACCAAAACCGGTTTGTGTTACCGGCTGCTACTGTTGAGGCAGAATTCGAGCAGGCCGGTTTCCGTGTTCAGGAATCTCTGGACTTCATACCGCTTTACGCCATGTGGCGAGTGTATGTATTGCGTAAGAGGTAACAGGATGGCAGTTGAGTGCGTAGTAGGCAGTCACATAGCACCCGAAGAGCGATTTGATTTTTTCTGGCGTTTGCAAGGTGAGTGGGTCGAAGAACCTAATCGTCGACGCGGCGGTGAGAGCGGTGTACAGCGTGTGAAGAGCCCCAACGGCCGTTTGCTCTACAGCAAACGCCAGACCGGGCATATTTATCGCAGCTGGCTGCATCCGCTTGGGCGTCCGACCGTGTTGCGTGAGCGCGATGCCCTCAAAGGCTTGCGGTTGCTGAATGTGCGTGTGCCGGAGATGGTGTTCTGTGAGGCGCGTCGCGACCCTGAGCACCAATGGAAAGCGTTGCTGGTGACCGCGTCACTCGACGGTTTCGATGAGATTGAAAACTGGTATGCCGCCGGTGGCCGCGAAAAGTTCGGCGAAGCGGTGCATGAGCGCTTGCTCAAGGAAATGGCTGAGACCCTGGCGCGTATGCACAAGGGGCGCTGGCAGCATGGTTGCCTGTACATCAAGCACGTCTTTGTGCGGGTAACCGGCGAAGGCGACTCGGCGAAAGTGGAAGTGGCGTTGCTGGATTTTGAAAAGTGCCGCCAGCGCCTGACTGCTTATAGCGCGGCCTCCCACGATATGCTGCAACTGCGCCGCCATTCGTCGTTCAGCGATGCCGACTGGAAAAGACTCAGCTACTTTTACGAGACGGCGTTTGGCAGCGCTATCAAGGGTTTAACCAGATGAAGCTAGAAATAGCACGAGGTTTGTTCCTGGTCGGGGCGTTGGGCATTGCAGCCCTCGCCCTGGTTGCGTGGGAACTGCCTCGCACACAGGTTCTTCATGCGGTACAAGGCGGTGGGCAATGCCCGCTGCCGCGCGTTGCGAAGGCGAGTGTGGCGGTCCAACCTGATCATGATTTGTTGTTGTTCATGTTCGGGATGTCTCAGGGCATGAGGCCGCAGAGTTGAAACGATTCAAGTTACCGGGAAGGGCCTCACACTGTGAGGCCCTTTTTTTTGCTGCTGATTCAAGAGCATTCCCACGCTCTGCGTGGGAATGCTCAGATGAGGTGCAAGTGGTTATCCCAAAAGCCTCCAGGCAACTCCAGCGGCTTGGCCATTAACGCAGTCTGGCGACAATCATAAAACCGGCACCGCCCCTGACCCGATGTCACCACAAACCCATCCGCCACCGCACCGACTCCCGCGCAATCCGGCATTGGCCCATCCAGACGCAGCTCGCCGCTGTCCATGTCCCAGATAAAAAACCGATTGCCCCGCGGCGCCGTCAACGCCACCAGGCGCAACTCGCTGTGCACCGCCACACTGGCGGTGTAATGCCCCATCGCCTGCAACTGCTCATCCGCCACCGCGAACGGCACAAACGCCTGCCCCGGCCGCTTGATTGCCAGCAACTCAGAGCGCTCCTGCGACGGCCCCATAAACTGCTGCCCCGTGACGATCGTGCCATCGCTGGCAATCCCCATATGGCGCACGCTGTTCATCTGCTGGCCGAGGGTTTCCTTGCTGATCAACCGACCGTCGCGGTGCATCAGCACCAGGCTCGGCTCCATGGCGTTCAGGTTCATCTCTACCCGGCTTTCAGCCTCCGTGCGAATGCCGCCATTGGCGACCACCAGCGTTTCCCCGTCAGGCATCCACGACACCTGATGCGGGCCGATGCCGTGGGTTGAAATCTCCCCACTGTGCACCAGCCGCTCACCTTCAAACTTATACACACCGAGCAAGCCACGGCCGGGGTCGGACGTATCGTTCTCGGTCGCGTACAACCAGTCGCCGCTCTTGTGAATGACGGCGTGGCCATAGAAGTGACGATTGGCGCCGGAGGTGATGGTTTGCAACAGCGCGCCATCACGCACGTCGATCAAGTAACTCTCGGTGCCGGGGCGACGGGCGACAAACAGCGCAATCGGCAGTGTGGGGTGGTTGATGATGTCGTGGCAGCGCTGGCCCACCTGAGTGGCAAACACTGGCTTGCCGTCCAGGCGAAAGCCCACCGCGTGGTGCCTGCCGTCTGCATCATCGCGGGCCGACAGCAGCAGCGGGCCTTTGTCTTTGCTTTTAAACAGCGTCCAGCCACCCAGTGTGAGTGCGCTGAGCAGCGCGCTGCCAACCGCCAAAGCCTGTCGCCTGAGCATCATCAGTCACCGTCGTTGGCGTTAAAGCCCAGTTGGATGCCCAGCGCCTTGGCCAGCTCGCCTTCGTGCAGGCGGTGGACGACGTTGAGGCTGTCATAGATATCGTTGAGCTGCTGGCGCCCGGCGTCGTCGGCCAACAGTTCATTGAGGGTGCGCCCGTTGCTGGCGAACAGTTTCAGGGAGGCGGCGTAGGCGGCGTCGATTTTGTCGGCCAACGGTTTTTGCTCGGCCGGCAACAGGCCGCGCAGGCCTTTGTTGTTGACACCGGTCCAGACGGTCTGGGCGGCCGCGAGGCTGGCTTCCAGGCTTTGCAGGGACGACTGGCTGCGCCATGCATCGGCCTGGAATGGCTGTGCAATGCCCTTGGTCTGGCGGCCCATCGGCGTGCCGAGTTTCTTCTTCAGCGTGTCCAGTGCAGTGACCTGAACACGCAAGAGATCGGCGATGGCTTCGTGGGAATCGGCGTAACGCTGGTTCGGAAACTTGGTCATCTGCGCGAGCATGCCGTCGGTGCTGTTCCAGCTGGCCAGGATCTCTTCGGCCAGGGCTTTCTGGCGTTCGCCAATCGCGACCAGCAGCGGGCAGTAACGGGCTTTCTGGGCTTCGTCGGCAACGTCGGTCTTGGCGTCGTAGAGGATGTATTCGTAGGCCGACAGGCCCTGCACCACTACGCTGGACTTGGCCAGTGCGGCGCCGTCGATCTGCGGCTGGGCGGTGACAAGTTGTTCAACCTGGCGCCCGACGAGGTTTTTCTTGTCGGGCCAGAATTGCACCTGCCACGAACGGTTGCCCTCGGCGAGCGGGCCGATCAGCAGCGGTTGCAACTCGGCCCAGGCCTTTTGCGCGTGGAGGAAGTCGGCGCGGGCGGTGTCCAGGCTTTCCTTGCCCTGGCAGTAGGCCAGCGCGCTGACGGCCAGTTGACGATCGGCTTCAACCCAGCGGCTGTAGGTCGGCAGGATCACTTGCTTGGCGATGGCCGCCGAGGTGACCGCTTGCGGGTCCTGTGGCGAGCATGCGCCGAGGGCGAGGGCGGCCAGGCTGGTGAACAACAACTTGGGACGGAACATGTCGAGCTCCCTTCTGTAATTGGGGCAAAGCTTATAGAGAATTCAGGAACGCCAGCAACGCAGCGCGCTGCTCGGCATTAAACGACAACACATGCTGCTGCGCCGGCTGCGCTTCGCCGCCATGCCACAGCACGGCTTCGAGCAGGTTGCGGGCGCGGCCGTCATGCAAAAACTGGGTGTGGCCACTGACGGTTTGGGTCAGGCCGATGCCCCACAACGGCGGCGTGCGCCAGTCGCGGCCACTGGCCTTGAATTCGCTGCGGTGGTCGGCCAGGCCGTCGCCCATGTCGTGCAACAGCAGGTCGCTGTAGGGGCGAATCACCTGGTTGGCCAGCTCAGGTTCGGCCGCGTTGGCTGCAGTGGTGAACGACGGCGTGTGGCACCCCTGGCAACCGGCTTGAAAGAACAGGTTTTTGCCGGCCAGCACCTGCGGCGTATTGACGCCACGGCGCGCCGGCACGGCGAGGTTACGGGTATAAAACAGCACCAAACGCAGGATGTTATCGCTGACTTCCGGCTCGCCTTCGGGGCCGTTGCCATTGGGCGCCTGTTTGCAGGCGACTTGGGCGTCGGTGCAGTCATCAAAGGGTCTCAGGGACGTGGTGAGGCCCATATCACCAGAAAATGCGTGAACATTTTGTTGATTGAGATTCGGCTGCCCGGCTTTCCAGCCAAAACGCCCGAGGACGGTTTTTTGTTGGGCATCATCCCAGACCTGATTCGCGCGGCCGACGATGGCTTCCGTGTCGGCTGTTTTCGGGTCGGTGTTGCGCAGGATATCGGCATCGCTGATGGCTTCGAGCAGGCCCAGGCCAATCATTGGCGGAGCGATGCGCGCGGAAAAAAGTGTATCCGGGTGCAGGGGGCCGTAACCGAGCTGGGTGATTTGCAGCGCCGGCTTTCGCAACTCGACGACGGTGCCGTCCTTGAAGGTCACGTTTACGGGTGTGTAGTCGACCCGCACTTTGCCTTCTGGCACCACGCCCGGCACGGCCATGTCTTGCAGTTGCCCGCCGTAGACCGGCTCGGGCACCACGCCGATCTGCTCGATGAGCCTGGCGTCGACCGGTGCCGCCGGGATAGACAGGCGCACCAGCATCGACACCGCATTCGGCGCATCGGGCAGTGGCGGATGACCACGGCCATCCTTGATATGGCAGTTCTGGCAGGCGTTGGTGTTGAACAGCGGGCCCAGGCCATCACGCGCGGTGGTGGTGGATGGCGCGATCACCCAAGGGCTGCGAAAGAAACTGTTGCCGACGCTGAAGTCCAGGCGTCGGGTGGGCGCCAGGTTGGCCGAGGGCAGGGAAAACGCGTTCTGGTCGCGCTTGTTCACTGTCGCCGCACCGCCCGCCCGCGATTCACCCGGCTCAGCCTTGGTGAAACGGGGGGCGTCGTCGCACGCAGCCAGGCTCAAGGCCAGCAATGCTGCAGACAGGCGAAGTAGCGAACGAAACATCGTGTTTCCTGAACGGAGGCTGAAAATCAGGCCGCAAAGTCTAACAGGGCAGGGCGGATTGAATAAGAGCAATTATCGTTTGGTGGTATTCGATTCATTCCCGCTAGAATGACCGCACATTTTTCTCTGGAGGTGGCCAATGCAGGCTCTCGACGCTTTGCTCAACCGTGTTTCCGTGCCGCGTTTGCTGGAACCGGCGCCGACCCAGGAGCAGCGCGATGTGCTGTTCGCCGCCGCCATGCGTGCGCCCGACCACGGCCAGTTGCGCCCGTGGCGCTTCCTTACCGTAGAGGGCGAGGCCCGAGAGCAGATGGGGTCATTGCTGGCCGAAGCTGCGCGTTTGCAGGACGCCGACGCGCCGCAAGCCGCCATCGACAAGGCGCAGAACGGCCCGTTGCGCGCCCCGCTGGTGGTGGTGGTGATTGCGCGTTTGCAGGACCACTTCAAAGTGCCGAAATCCGAGCAACTGCTGGCGGCGGCCTGTGCGGCGCACGGTATTTTGCTGGCCGCGTATGCACAGGGGATTGGTGCGGTGTGGCGCACTGGCGAGTTGTCCTACTCGGCTCACGTCGCCAAAGGCCTGGGGCTGACGGCGGATGAGGAAGTGATTGGTTTTCTTTATTTGGGCACGCCGCAGAACCCGCCGCGTGTTGCGGCGAAAGAAGATGTAGCGGCGTTCGTGCAAGCCTGGCCCGGCCTGTAAACCAACACCATTCTGCTCTGTGTGGGAGCTGGCTTGCCTGCGATGCGGGCAACTCGGTCTCTCAGGGATACCGAGTCGATCCTATCGCGGGCAAGCCCGGCTCCCACAACAGACCTCCAGCATTTGGAGGATTGGGTTTACACCTTGAACTGATTCATCAACGCCATCTGTTGGGTCGCCAGTGCATTCAGCTGGCTGCTGATGGCCGCCGACTCAGTGGCCTGGCCGGTGAGGGTTTCGGTCACGGTGCGGATCGCCGAGACATTGCGGTTGACCTCTTCGGCCACGGCGCTCTGCTGTTCGGCGGCGCTGGCGATTTGCAGGTTCATGTCACTGATCACCGTCACCGCATCGCTGATCTTGCCCAACGCCTGCGCCGCTTGATGGATCTGCCCGGCATTGTTCTGGGCCTGATGCTGGCTGGAATGCATGGTCGCCACCACGCCACGGGTGCCGCTCTGAATGCGCTCGATCACCAGGCGAATTTCTTCCACTGAGTCCTGGGTACGCTTGGCCAGGTTACGCACCTCGTCGGCCACCACTGCAAACCCGCGCCCGCTTTCCCCGGCGCGGGCTGCTTCAATCGCCGCGTTGAGGGCCAGCAGGTTGGTCTGTTCGGCAATGCTGCGGATCACTTCCAGCACCGAGCCAATCTGCTCGCTATTTACCGCCAGGGCTTCCACTTCCGTCACTGCCTTGCTGACTTCTTCGGCAAGGGTGGTGATATCGCGGGTGCTTTTCTCGATGATCGACATGCCTTCACGCGCCGACTGGTCGGCCCCGCGCGCCGCGCTGGCGGCATTGGAGGCGCTGTTGGCGACTTCATGGGCGGTGGCGCTCATTTCGTTGGAGGCGGTGGCCACCTGATCAATTTCGCGGAACTGCACCTGCATGCCCTCGCTGGTCTGGCGCGCGATGGCCGAGGACTGGTCGGCGGTACCACGGCCTTCGGTGATGCTTTGTTTGATCTGCGCGATGGTCGGTTGCAGCTTGTCGAGGAAACGGTTGAACCAGTTCACCAGTTCGCCCAGTTCGTCTTTCTTGGTGTAAGCCAGACGTTGAGTGAGGTCGCCTTCGCCGCTGGCGATATTTTTCAGCATCGCCGCCACGCTATTGATCGGACGTGTGACCCCGGTGGCGGTCAGCCAGATCAACAGCAAGCCGAGCAGGGCGGCAGCGGCGCCGACCAACAAAGCCTTGAGGGTGCCGGAGGCCTGGGCTTTATCGAGTATGCCTTGCAGCTTCACCGAGTCAGCCAGCATCACGTCTTTGGGCAGTTTGATCACCACGCCCCAGGCTGTGGCGTCGGCAATTGGTTTAACCGGGTACACAGCGCGAATAATGTCGCCCTGTTCACGAATCATCGGGGTACCGTTGGCCAGCAGTTGCACGATCTCCCGGCCTTCGGCGCCGAGGGTGTCGATCATGTTCTTGCCGACCTTTTCCGGCTCGCCGCTGAAGGCTGCGATCAGGCCCGTGCTGGACAAAATCTCCAGGTGTGCCGCGCCGTCGAACAGTTCTTTTTTTGCTGCGTCTGTGGTCGTTTGCAGTGAGTTGAGCGCCAGGTCGATACCGACCACACCGATGACTTTTGCATCCACGATCAAGGGCAGAGAGATAGTGGTCATCAGCACCGATTTGCCCGCGACTTCATCGGAGTAAGGGTCGAGCAGGCAAACGTTGCGGGTGTCTCGTGGGCAGGTGTACCAGATGTTGTAAGGCGTACCGCTGAGGTTGGGGGTGGTTTTGGTCAGGTCTTCTTCGACCATGATGGTGTTCAAGCCGGTGCCTGCGGCGCGGCTCCAGTAGCTGGAGAAACGGCCTTTTTCGTTGGAGACGCGGGCTTTGTCGCCGACGAACTCGCTGTCCTTGCCGTCCAGGCCGTTGGGCTCGAATGACAGCCAGATGCCGAGCACCTTGCTGTTGCGCTCAAACGTGGTCTTGAGGCTCTGGTTGAGTTCTTCACGCAGGGCTGCGGCTTCCAGCCCGCGTTTGGCAGCGGTGTCTCGCAGCCCTTTGACCTGGTCGGCCAAGGCAGTGACGACGGTCAGGTTTTCACCGAAGGTTTTCTGCAACTGCACCGCCTGTTCGGCGGCCTTGGATTGCAACAGGTTTTGCACACTCTGGGTGAGCATTCGCGAGCTGGAATCGCTGATCAACTGATCGTTCTGGTTTGTTTCGTAGAGGTTGATGCTGATGATCAGCGCGATCACACCCACCAGGCAAAGGCCGGAAAGCAGCACGATTTTCAAGCGGATTGAGAGGGTGTCGAACATAGATTCACTCGCTATTGGACTTGTTAGGGCGAGCCAAATCCATTCGGCGCTATGTCCGGAACATCGGCGTAACACGTTGTTTCATGAGGAGGAGGCGATAGGCGGTAGCGGAAAAATGGCTACACGCGGCGTTATACGGGGGCTGCGAGGCGTTCTGGGCGGGACCAGATCCACAGGTTGCCCAGGCTCATCCCGGCGATCGCCAGGTAGATTGGCCAGCCGTGATCGAGCATCACCAGCATCAAGCCGGCGCACAGCAGCATGCTCACGGTGGCGCTGACCTTAGCGCGGCGCGCGATGATTTTGCCGTTGCGCCAGTTGAACAGCATCGGGCCGAACAGGCGGTGGTTCTCCAGCCAGGCGCTGAGACGCGGCGAGCTTTTGGTGGCGGCCCAGGCGGCGAGCAGGATGAATTCAGTGGTGGGCAAACCCGGGATGACAATCGCCACCAACCCAATGCCCAGGCTGACGTAAGCCAAGAGGCCGAAGAGGATCTGCGCGATTTTCGAGGTGGATTGGGTTTTGCGGGTCATGGTTTTTGCGAAGTCGAGGAAAAGTCAGCTTGGAACACGGCCAGAGTGTGGGAGCTGGCTTGCCTGCGATTGCATCGGCGCGGTCTGGCAGATAGACCGAGGGGACAGCATCGCAGGCAAGCCAGCTCCCACATAAAACTGTGTTTACAGGGTGATTATGCGAGTTCAGGGGCGCTAGCGTACGCCTGTTCCAGCAACACGGTGAAGCGTACAAACGCGTCGATCGCGCCTTTTTCCACTGCGGCTTCTTCTTCGGCGCTGAATACCAAGCTGTCGAGGGTGCGGGTGAAGCTCTTCCAGCCTTCAGCGCGACCTCCGGCCGGCTCGCCCAAGTGACGGGCGCCGAAGGTCTCGCTCAGGCCCAGGCCCACGGCGCGCTTGATCAAAAACGCTGCGCCCAGTTTGGAGCCCTCGGACACGAACAGCCAGCCCAGGGCTTCGGCCTTGCTTGGGTTCTTCACCGCGCCTGCGACGGGGGCCGGCACTTCGGTGTCGAGGTCGCCGAGGTCCAGCCTGACGGCGTCGGCGCGGCAACGCTCGGCCAGGTCCGGCACTATTTTGATCAGCTCGGCGTCGTTGTAGAGGGCCACCAGCTCCGACTGGAACAGGTACTGCGCCACCACGAAGCGGGCGAAATTGGCTTGGGTTTCAAACGGGGCGTGGGCTTTGACCAGCGCATCGAGCTGGGTGTGCGGCTCGTGGGTGATCTGGTTCAGGCGCTGGGAGCGCAGGCTTGGACGTTCTGCGGTAGGGGAAGCGGTCATTGGAAAAGTCCTTGAGAAGGGGAGCGCCTTGTGGCTCTGAAGAGAGCGGTTATGAACTAGACGAACAGCAAGACGCGGCACAGTAAAAAATCCTCACCTCGCCGCTGAAATTCAGGCGAGGTGAGGCGGGCAGGGTCAGATGTCCCAGATCAGGTTGATTGCGAAGTTGCGGCCCGGCTGGGTCAGGCGGTCAAGGTTGGCGGGCGCGGTCACACCGGCTTCGCCGACGCCGTCGTAGCTGCGCACGTCATCCCAGTTCCAGTACTTCTTGTCGGTGAGGTTGTAGACGCCGCCGTTGAGGGTCACATCGTTTGTGACCTTGTAGTAAGCGGTCAGGTCGACGACGCCGAAGCCCGGGGTTTTGAACGGTGCGCTGGTGCTGCCGTCGGGCGCGTGGTAGGTGCTGCTGTCCACACGGTTTTGCTTTTTGACCAATGTCCAGCTGACCAGGCCGCCGTAGTTGTCCTGCTCGTAGCCCAGGCCAAACACGCCTTTGAGCGGGTTGACGCTGTTGAGCGGCTCGCCGTTGTCGTCGTTGCGACCGTAGGTGTAACCCACCGAACCCTGGGTGTAGAGGCCTTGCGGTGCGCCGAAGGCGTCGAGGTTCAGGCGGCCTTTGGCTTCAATGCCCTTGATGGTGGCGTGCTTGATGTTGTTGGCTTCGAACTGCTGCACGGTGCCGCCGGCAACGGAGGCGTCTTCGTCGATGAAGTTGCGGTATTTGTTGTAGAACACGGCGATGTCGAACGAGCCTTCGTCGAAGTTGCCGCGAATCCCGGTTTCCACGCCTTTGCTGCTTTCCGGCTTGAGGTCTGGGTTGGGCTCGACGGTGTAACCCTGCTGCAGGTTTTCAAAGCGGCCGTACAGGGCTTTGGCCGACGGTGTGCGGAAACCTTCGGCGTATTGGCCGAACCAGGTGTAGTGGTCGGTGAGCGCGTAGGTCAGGCCGAATTTAGGCGTGACGCGGTGCCAGTTTTTTTCCGCGTTGCTGTGGTCGTAAATCCGCGTTGGGTCAACCGTATTGAGAAAATCCTCGGTCAGCTTCGGCTTGAGCTGGGTGTAGTCGTAGCGCACGGCGGGCAGGAAGGTCCATTTGCCCCAGGCGATTTGATCCTGAGCAAACAGTGAATAGGTGTTGATGGTGGGGTCCGGGAAATCACTGGCCTTTTTCACGCTGTCGCTGGCCGATGGGCTCGGTGCGCCGATGGCCGTGCAACCACCGCCGACGGCCAGGCAAGTAGCGGCGCCTTCGCGTGAACCGGTGACTTTCTGCTGTTTCAGGGTAGTGCCGTAGGTCACCTGGTGATCGGTTTCGCCGAGGCTGAAGGCTTTGTCCAACTGCGCGTCGAACACCCATTGTTTTTCCTCGTACAGGGTGTCGCGGGTGCGCAAGACACGGCGCGATGGCTGGTAGATTTCGGCGGTGGCCTGGTCGGTCTTGGCGATTTGGTAGTTAAGGCTGGTTTTGATCTGATCGGCTATCGGCGAGTTGAGGGCGAAGCGGTTTTCGATGGCAAAACGTTCGCGGGTAATGGTGTCGTTACCCGAGCGCGCGCGGTAGAAGTTGAAGCCGCGCCCGCCGGTGAACGGGCCGCCTACGGCGTTTTTCAGGTTGACGTCGCGGTCATCCTTGAACTTCTCGTAGGTCAGGCCCAGACGGTTGTCATCGCCGTAATTCCAGCCCAATTTGGCCAGCACGTTGGTGGTGCGAGCATCTTCCGGGTTGGCGCCGGTGCGGGCCAAACCGGTGGCGTTGTTGCCGTCGTAGGACTCCATTTCGTGGCCGTTGCGCTGGCTCAAGTGCAGCAAACCGTCGAAGTCCTGCACGCGGCCCGCGACGGTGCCGGAGGTCAGCCAGCTGTCGTCGGCGGAGCTGTAACCGGTCTTCAAGCGGGCGCCGACGTCCTGGCCGGGCTTGATGATGTCATCCGGGTCGAGGGTGAAATAACTCACGGCGCCGCCGATGGCGCTGCTGCCGTACAGGGCCGAGGCCGGGCCACGGAGGATTTCCACGCGCTTGACGATTTCCGGGTCAACGTAGTTGCGGCGGGTCTTGGCGTAAGGGCCGTTGAAGAAGTTGTCGGGCACTTCGACGCCATCCACCTGGGTGAGGATGCGGTCGCCGTCGATGCCGCGAATGTTGTAGCCCGCATTGCTGGCGCGGGTGCCGGCGCCGCCGACGGAGACGTTGGGTTCGTAGCGCGTCAACTCGCGGATGGTGTTCACATTCTGGCGGTCGAGTTCCTCGCGATCATGCACGGTGACGGTGCTCGGCACGCTGTCCACGTCTTGCTCGGTACGGGTGGCGCTGATAGTCACCTGTTGCAGGTTGAGAACGCTGCCGGCCGCGCGCTTTTCCAGCACGATGTTGTTATTGCCCAGTTTGCGATAGCTCAGGTTGGTCCCCACCAACAGCCGGTCCAGGGCTTTTTCCGGCGATAACGCGCCGCGTACGCCGGGCGACGACACGCCCTGGCCCAGCTCTGCCGGCAGGCCGACTTGCCAGCCGGTCACGCCGGTGAAGGCATTCAGCGCCGAAACCAGCGGCTGTTGCTCGATGCTGAAGGTGTAATTGCCGTGGCTGCGCGCGACCGGCTCGGCGGCGGTGGTGGCCATGGCCGGCGCACTCGCCAACAGGATGGCGGCGGTCAGCAATGACAGCACGGGCGAAGAAGACCGACGGTTGAAACGAGAAGACATCGAAAGCGCTCCGGAGGTACGAATCTTATAGTTGCGAACCGAACCAAATAGGAATCAGTTGCATTGGCTAAGACGAGACGTACCACCGAAGGCTATCGAGTAAAAATAGTTCTCATTTAGTTCAGGATCACCAGCGCCGGAAATTCCGAAAGCTTGGCCGAGGTGATGTGAGCCAGGGAGCGCACCACGTCCAGCGGTTGGTCGAGGCGGTAATTGCCGGTAACGGCTGTGCTGGCGAGCGCGTCGTTGGTGTTGACGATCCAGCCTGGGTAGTAACGGCGCAGTTCGGCGAGCACTTCGCTCATCGGGCAGTTTTCGAACACCAGGCGGCCCTGAACCCAGGCCAGGTCTTTGCTGGCGTCGAGCTTGGCCGGTTGGCCAAAGCCCTTGGGGCCGATGCGGATGCTTTCGCCGGCGCTCAGGCGCACACGGGCATCGTCGAAGGTGTTGCTCAGGTCGACGTCACCGCGCTGCACTTGCACCTGCGCTTCGCCATCCAGGTAGCGCACGGCGAAGGCGGTATCGCGCACGCTGGCGCGTACCGGCCCGGCGTCGATTTCCAGGGGCAGGCCACGGCTGGGCGCTACGTCGAAAAACGCTTCGCCCTGGTACAGGCGGGCAACGCGCTGGTGATCCTTGATGCTGCTCGAGAAGGCCGAATTCGTGTTCAGCAACACGTTGGAGCCGTCGTCCAGTTGCAAGCGCTGGCGCTCGCCGACCACGGTGAGGTGGTCTGCTTGCAGGCGAACGGGCAGGTTGCTGAAGCTGAACAGGCCGATCAGCAACACGGCAGCAGTGGCCAGAGGCTTCCAGTGCGGTTTGATTCGGCGCAAAAACGACGGCTTGCGCGGCGCAGCCAGGGCCACGGCGGCACTGTGTACCGGCGCGCCACCCCAAGCGGCTTGAGCCTTGCTGAACGCGTGAACATGCGCCGGGTCGGCTGCCAGCCAGGCGTCGAACTCGGCCTGTTGCCCGGGCTGCGGGCACTGCAACGCGATCAGCCAGTCGAGGGCTTGGTCCATGGCCGTGTCTTGCAGCACCTCATGAGCCAGCGCATGGGGGCGCAGTTTGTTCGGGTCCGTCACGGTGTTCCTCGGGTCTTCGCCACGTTCTGTTTAACTTTTCTGCTGCCTGGATCGGGAAGCTTAAGGCTGATCCAGCCGTTCGGCCACACCTATACAAATGGCCATGATCAACTTCAGTTCCTTTTGTACGGTGCTCAAGGACACGTGCAGTTGATCGGCAATCTCCTGATAGCTGCAACCGTGCAGGCGGCTGAGGATGAAAATCTGCTGCTGGCGGGCGCTCAACTGACCGAGGCTGACGCTCAAGTGTTCAAGCAATTGCTCGGCCTGAGTGGCATCTTCCGGTGTGCTGATAGGGGCGGCGACGCTTTGCAGGACGTTCAGCGGGACATCTTCCTGCAGCGTGCGGGCTTGAATTCGGCGCGAACGCAGGTGGTCCAGCGCCAGGTTACGCGCGGTTTGATAAACGAAGGGTTCAAGGTGATCGATCGGCCGCTCGCTGAGGGCCCGGGTGACGCGCAGGTAGGTTTCCTGCAACAGGTCCTCGGCGGTGCTGTGGTTATTCACCATCCGCTGCAAGGTGCGTAGCAGAATCACCCGTTGGGTGAGAAAGACATGGTTGAAGCGAGATTGGCTCACAGTGATACCAGACCGAGATGCAGTTAATGATAATGCTTATCATCAACTGAAATGGCAAGTGGCTATTTCTGTGAACCTGCACCGAGGCTGGGAAGTGCACAAAACCCATGTGGGAGCGGGCTTGCTCGCGAATGCGGTGGTTCAGTTGGCATATTCTTCGACTGACACACCGTATTCGCGAGCAAGCCCGCTCCCACAGGGGTTACTCGGCGTTGCAGAGCGCCAGGCAGTTATCCAGCATGCGGTTGGAGAAACCCCACTCGTTGTCATACCAGGCCAGCACTTTCAGCAATTTGCCGCTGGACTTGGTGTGGTTGGCGTCAAAAATCGACGACAGCGGGTTGTGGTTGAAGTCGCTCGACACCAGCGGCAGGGTGTTATAGCCAAGGATTTTCGAATGCTGGCTGGCTTCTTTAAGCAGCGCGTTCACTTCTTCCGCCGTCGCTTCTTTCTTCAGCTGTACGGTGAGGTCGACCAGCGACACGTTGATCACCGGCACGCGCACGGCCATGCCGGTCAGCTTGCCCGCCAGTTCCGGCAGCACCAGGCCGACCGCTTCGGCGGCGCCGGTCTTGCTCGGGATCATGTTTTGGGTAGCCGAACGCGCGCGGTACGGGTCGGTGTGGTAGACGTCGGTCAGGTTCTGGTCGTTAGTGTAGGCGTGGATCGTGGTCATCAAGCCGCTTTCGATGCCCAGTTCGCGGTGCAGCACTTGGGCCACCGGCGCCAGGCAGTTGGTGGTGCAGGAAGCGTTGGAGATGATCTGGTGGGATTGACGCAAAATGTCATGGTTCACCCCGTAAACCACGGTGGCGTCTGCGCCTTTGGCCGGGGCAGAGATGATCACCTTGCGCGCGCCGGCGGTAATATGGGCGGCAGCCTTGTCACGGTCGGTGAACAGACCGGTGCATTCAAACACCACGTCGATCTTGTGCGCAGCCCACGGCAGATCGGCCGGGTTGCGAATGGCACTGACGGCAATCCGGTCGCCATTGACGGTCAGGCTTTCCTGATCGTGAGCAACCTCTGCGTCGAAAGTGCCGTGTACGGTGTCGTATTTGAGCAGGTGGGCATTGATCGAACTGTCGCCCAAATCGTTGATGGCGACGATCTGCAAATCCTGGCGGTAGCCTTGGGTATACAGTGCGCGCAGGACATTACGGCCGATACGGCCAAAACCATTGATTGCGATACGAAGAGTCATTGGAAAGTGCCTGTCATCGATTTGTTGTAAGAATTACAAGATTATTCGCATAAAAATAGAAAACAAGCCTTTTTAGTGGCAATATTTTGTTCAATCTACAACGAGTGACCTGAATCAACTGGTCCGATGATCCAAACGACACCCTGCCATCCCATGCGCTGCGGGCGTTTGATCAACCCAGGAACGAGGGTCGCCACATCCGTTAGCCTGGAGTTCTACACATGCATCCCCGCGTTATTGAGGTCACCGAACGGCTCATCGTCCGCAGTCGTGCAACTCGTGAGGCTTACCTTGCGCTCATTCGCGGCGCCGCCAGCGACGGCCCGATGCGCGGTAAGCTGCAATGCGCAAACTTTGCCCACGGCGTGGCCGGCTGCGGCACCGAAGATAAAAATAGCCTGCGTATGATGAATGCCGCCAACGTGGCAATTGTTTCGTCATATAACGACATGCTCTCGGCGCACCAGCCGTACGAACACTTCCCTGAACAAATCAAGAAAGCCCTGCGCGAAGTTGGCTCGGTCGGCCAGTTCGCCGGCGGCACGCCTGCCATGTGCGACGGCGTCACCCAGGGCGAGCCGGGCATGGAGCTGAGCCTGCTCAGCCGTGAAGTGATTGCCATGTCCACGGCGGTCGCGCTGTCGCACAACATGTTCGACGCCGCGCTGATGCTCGGTATCTGCGACAAGATCGTCCCCGGCCTGATGATGGGCGCGCTGCGCTACGGCCACCTGCCGATGATCTTCGTGCCGGGCGGGCCAATGCCGTCGGGTATTTCCAACAAGCAGAAAGCCGATGTGCGCCAGCGCTACGCCGAAGGCAAGGCCTCCCGCGAAGAGCTGCTGGAATCGGAGATGAAGTCCTACCACAGCCCCGGCACCTGCACGTTCTACGGCACCGCCAACACCAACCAATTGCTGATGGAAGTGATGGGCCTGCACCTGCCGGGCGCCTCGTTCGTCAACCCCTACACCCCGCTGCGTGACGCGCTGACCCGCGAAGCCGCGCAGCAGGTCACGCGCCTGACCAAGGCCAACGGCAATTTCACGCCGATTGGCGAGATCGTCGACGAGAAATCCATCGTCAACTCCATCGTCGCGCTCAACGCCACCGGCGGTTCCACCAACCACACCCTGCACATGCCGGCCATCGCCATGTCGGCGGGCATCATCCTCACCTGGCAGGACATGGCCGACCTCTCCGAGGTGGTGCCGACCCTGTCCCACGTGTACCCAAACGGCAAGGCCGACATCAATCACTTCCAGGCGGCGGGCGGTATGTCGTTCCTGATCCGCGAACTGCTCGAAGCCGGCCTGCTGCACGAAGACGTCAACACCGTGGCGGGCAAGGGGTTGAGCCGTTACACCCAGGAGCCGTTTCTTGTCGACGGCGAACTGATCTGGCGCGACGGCCCGATCGAAAGCCTCGACGAAACCATCCTGCGCCCCGTGGCCCGTGCGTTCTCGCCCGAAGGCGGCTTGCGCGTGATGGAAGGCAACCTCGGCCGTGGCGTGATGAAGGTCTCGGCCGTAGCGCCTGAGCACCAGATCGTCGAAGCACCGGCGGTGGTGTTCCAGGATCAGCAAGACCTGGCCGACGCGTTCAAGGCCGGTCAGTTGGAAAAAGACTTTGTCGCGGTGATGCGCTTCCAGGGGCCACGCTCCAACGGCATGCCGGAATTGCACAAAATGACCCCGTTCCTTGGCGTGTTGCAGGACCGTGGTTTCAAAGTGGCGTTGGTAACAGATGGGCGTATGTCCGGCGCGTCGGGTAAGATCCCAGCCGCGATCCACGTCAACCCCGAAGCCCAGAGCGGCGGGCCGCTGGCACGGGTCAAAGATGGCGATATCATTCGCGTCGATGGCGTGAAGGGCACCCTGGAGCTTAAGGTGGACGCCGAAGAATTTGCAGCGCGCACCCCTGCCACGGGCCTGTTGGGTAATAACGTGGGCGCCGGTCGCGAGCTGTTTGCATTTATGCGCTTGGCCGCAAGCTCCGCAGAGCAGGGCGCCAGCGCCTTTACCTCTGCCTTGGAGACGCTTAAGTGAAACTTGCGCTGGTCGGTGATATCGGGGGTACCAACGCCCGTTTTGCGTTGTGGCGGGATCAGGAATTGCATTCCATACGCGTGCACGCCACGGCAGATCATCACAGCCCTGAGGAAGCCATCAAGGTTTACCTCAAGGAAGAAGGCCTGGAAATCGGGGACATCGGTGCGGTGTGCCTGTCGGTGGCTGGGCCGGTGAGTGGCGATGAATTTAAATTCACCAATAATCACTGGCGATTGAGCAAGACTGCATTCTGCAAAACCCTGCAGGTGGACGAACTGCTGTTGGTCAATGACTTCACCGCGATGGCCCTGGGCATGACCCGCCTCAAGCCCGACGAATTCCGCGTGGTCTGCGACGGCACACCGGAACCGTTGCGCCCGGCGGTAGTGATTGGTCCGGGCACTGGCCTTGGCGTCGGTACCTTGTTGGATCTGGGCGCTGGCCGTTTTTCAGCGTTGCCGGGGGAGGGCGGCCATGTCGACCTGCCCCTGAGCAGCCCGCGTGAAACCCAGCTGTGGCAACACATCTACGCTGAGATCGGCCACGTCAGCGCCGAGAGCGCGTTGAGTGGTGGCGGTTTGCCGCGTGTGTACCGCGCTATTTGCGCGGTCGACGGCCACACGCCGGTGCTGGACACGCCTGAAGCCATTACGGCTGCGGGCCTGGCCGGCGACCCGGTGGCCATGGAAGTCTTGAACCAGTTCAGCATCTGGCTGGGCCGGGTGGCAGGTAACAACGTGTTGACCACCGGTGGACGCGGTGGTGTGTATATCGTGGGGGGTGTGATTCCGAGGTTTGCCGACTTCTTTATCAACAGCGGTTTTGCCAAGAGCTTCAGCGACAAAGGCTGCATGAGCGACTACTTAAAAGGCATTCCGGTGTGGTTGGTGACCGCGCCGTATTCCGGGTTGACCGGGGCTGGCGTGGCACTCGAACAGGCTTTTGCGTAGGGGCTGATGGCCTCATCGCAGGCAAGCCAGCTCCCACAGTTGACCGAGTTCCAACCCTGGAATGCAGTCAAGTGTGGGAGCTGGCTTGCCTGCGATAGGGCCTTAAGAGCAACAAATGACTTAAGCTTGGCCATAACAACAAGGAGGACCCCGTGAGCGTAATCAGTAAATCCATTCTCCTCGTCGATGACGACCAGGAAATCCGCGAATTGCTGCAAACCTACCTCAGCCGTGCCGGTTTTCAGGTGCGGGGTGTGTCGGACGGCGCGGGGTTCCGCCAGGCCATGAACGAGGCGCCGTGTGACCTGGTCATCCTTGATGTGATGTTGCCGGACGAAGACGGTTTCAGCCTCTGCCGCTGGATCCGCCAGCACCCGCGCCAGGCGCAGGTGCCTATCATCATGCTGACCGCCAGCTCCGACGAAACCGACCGCGTCATTGGCCTGGAACTGGGCGCCGACGACTACATCGGCAAGCCCTTCAGCCCCCGCGAGCTGCAGGCGCGCATCAAGGCCCTGTTGCGCCGCGCCCAGTTTGGCCAGGAGCGCAGCAGTGGTGGCGACGTATGGGTGTTTGATGAATGGCGCCTGGACATGATCAGCCACCGCCTGTTTCACATCGACGGCGAAGAGGTGATTCTCTCCGGCGCCGACTTCGCCCTGCTCAAGCTGTTTCTCGACCACCCTCAACAAATTCTCGACCGCGACACCATCGGCAACGCCACCCGTGGCCGCGACCTGATGCCGCTGGACCGTATTGTCGACATGGCGGTCAGCCGCCTGCGCCAACGCCTGCGCGATACCGAAAAACCCCCAAGGTTGATCCGCACCGTGCGCGGCAGCGGTTACCAGCTGGCAGCCAGCGTGGTTGCCGGCAATGCCCACTGAGCATCTGACTGAGCGCCGCCGTTTCCCGGTGCCGCGCTCGCTGCTCGGGCGGATGTTGCTGCTGACCTTACTGGCGGTGCTGTTCGCCCAGGCGCTGTCCAGCGTGATCTGGGTCTCGCAATTACGCGCCACCCAGCTCGAAGGCCTGATCACCAGCGCCCGCAGCCTGGCGCATTCGATGACCGCCAGCGTGAGTTATTTCCGTTCGTTGCCGGTGGCCTATCGCCCGCTGGTCCTCGACCAATTACGCAGCATGGGCGGCACCCGGTTTGTGGTGACGCTGAATGACCGTCCGCTGGACATGGAAATATTGCCGCAAACCCCGCGTAAACAAGCGGTGCTCAATGTGGTCGACGAAGTGCTGCGCCAGACCCTGGGCAGCGATGTGCACATCTCGGTGGAGTTCGTCAGCGCCGAAGACCTGCGCATCTTCAATGCCGGCTTGAAGCTCGATGAACTGCCGCGTTCCTGGGCGCATTACGCGCTCACCCTGGAACCGGTAAACCCGCCGGTGCTGGTGACCCAGATCCAGCTCGCGCCGGGCGAGTGGCTGTACATTGCCTCGCTGTTGCCCGAGCCCTACACCAGCCTGGAAGAACAGGGCCTGCCGTCCCAGCAGGTGTGGTTTATCGTGCTGACCAGCGGCTTTTTGCTGCTGTTTATCGGCCTGTTGGTGCACTGGCAAAGCCGGCCGCTCAAGCGTTTGGCACGCGCCGCGCGGGACATGTCCCTGGGCGCCGATGTGGAACCGGTGGCCGAGGGCGGCGGCAGCGAAGTGGTGGAAGTGGGCCGTGCGTTCAATGCCATGCGCGAGCGCATCAGTCGTTACCTCACCGAACGCAGCCAGCTATTCAGCGCAATTTCCCACGATTTGCGCACGCCGATTACCCGCCTGCGCCTGCGCGTGGAGCTGCTCGAAGACGAGAACCTGCAAGCCAAATTCGGCCGCGATTTGGACGAGCTGGAGTTGCTGGTCAAAGGCGCGCTGCAATGCGTGAAAGACACCGACATCCACGAGAACATCGAGCCGGTGGATCTCAACCACGTGCTTGATTGCCTGGTGGAACCTTACCTGGCGCCGAACGGCAATGGCCGCATCACCCAGGAAGGCCGCGCCTTGACGTCCTATCCGGGCAAGCCGCTGGCGCTCAAGCGCTGTATCGGCAACCTGATCGACAACGCGTTGAAGTATGGGCAGAACGCGCATTTGCATATCGAAGACGATGGCGCGGAATTTGTTCTGCATGTGGATGATGAAGGGCCGGGCGTGCCCGAGCAACGCCTGGAGCAGGTCTTCGAGCCGCATTTCCGGTTGGCCGGGCAGCAACAGGGCTACGGCTTGGGGCTTGGCATTGCGCGCAACATCGCCCACAGCCACGGCGGTGAAGTGAGCTTGCAAAACCTGCGCGAAGGCGGCTTGCGAGTGACCCTGCAACTGCCGCGCGGGCTGGACTGAATACACAAAGACCAATGTGGGAGCTGGCTTGCCTGCGATAGGGGTATATCTGCAACAGATAAGTTGCCTGATACACCGCTATCGCAGGCAAGCCAGCTCCCACATTGATATCCGCATAAGGTCAGACGCTCTGGCGCATTCTGGCCAAATCCCGCAGCGGCGGTGCACCAAATAACCGGCTGTACTCCCGACTGAATTGCGACGGGCTTTCATACCCCACGCGATACCCCGCCGCCGATGCTTCCAGCCCTTCGGCAATCATCAACCGCCGCGCTTCCTGCAAACGCAGCTGCTTCTGATACTGCAACGGGCTCATGGCCGTAATCGCCTTGAAGCGATGATGCAGGGTCGAGACGCTCAGGTTCACTTGCTTGGCCAGGTCATCAATGCGCAGCGGCTGTTCGTAATTAACGTTCAGCCACTTGATTGCCTGGCTGACGCGATGGCTCTGACTGTTGGCCACTGCAATTTCATACAACCGGTAGCCCTGCGGCCCACGCAACAGTCGGTAGAGAATCTCGCGGTTGATCAACGGCGCGAGCATCGCGACGTCTTTGGGCGTATCCAGCAGGCGCGCCAGACGCAGCACCGCGTCGAGCAATTGAGCGTCGATGCGGTCGACGTACATGCCACGGGACGTCGGACGCGACGGCACACCCATCGGGCCGGCTTCGGCAATCAAGGCCGTGAGCTGCGCCGGGTCGATATTGATGCGCACCGACAGGTTGGGGTCTTCCGGCGTGGCCTCGATGATCCGCCCGGCCACCGGCATCGCCACCGAGAACACCAGGTAGTTGAGCGGGTCGTAGGCAAAAATCTCGTCGGCCAGGCGCACTTCCTTGCTGCCGCTGGCCAGAATGCACAGCGCAGGCTCCACCAGCACCGGCATGAAGTCACGCGGTGTGTTGTGGCGGTTCAGGTACAACGAGGTGATCGCGGTGCCATAGGAACCGTCCTCCCACGTGTGCCGTTGCACGATGCTGGCCAGTTCGGCGCGCTGCTTTTCCAACTCGGCATCGAGGGGAATGGACTTGGGTTCACGCGACGACATGGGGCGACCTCTGCACGCTTCTTTGATGGGGTCAGCTTAGCGGCGGCTTTGCAAATAGTGTTACGTCAATTCTGCACAATCCTTGCCTGATCCTGCGACTGGACGTGAATCAGGCAAGGGCGCGGCCTGTCATCTCCCTGAAACACTGAGCATGGCATGGAATAAGTGCCGGGGGCCGAACGTCTTGCCTACGCTTTTCGCAGGATTGTGCAATAAGCCTGCAGGAATTGACTAACTGCGCCCACAGCCGCGCCGTTATCTTTGATCCTGTGGCAACACGCCCTCACAGTGCTTGCCGAGCATCACTTCTCAACGGGAGAGTCGAACATGTCCACCCCCATTCCCGCGAGCCATATGGCCTTTATCCGCGCACGCAGCGGTTGCAGCACCGAACTCGGTGCACGCTTGAGCAGTTTGATTGAACCGGGCCGTCAGGCTCAGGGTTGCCTGCAATTCTCGTTGCAGCATTCCCAGGTCGACCCCGATATATGGCTGGTCTCGGGTTTCTGGAACAGCGAGCAGGCGATGAGTGCCTACTTCAACTCGCCAGCCCTGATGATCTTTACCGAGCTGTTGAACGACAGGGTGATCCGCAGCATGGATTTCCAGACCTTTACCGACGCCTCTGCCGCGCACGCCTATGGCGAGTACCTGCAACTCGCCGGCTGATCAGGTTTAGAATGGCCGACTTTCCATTGGCCAGGACCTGCAACATGGCACGTAAACAATTTGCTCACCACGAAGCCGTTTCCGCCGTAGTACCGGGTGAAGGGGGCTACAGCGCCGCCGTGGCCGTCAAGGCACTGGATGGCATGGGCGCCCCGCAGTTTCACAAGATCCTTGAAGGGCAGACGTTCAAGACGGCCTCCGACGCTGATGATGCGGCGACCGTGCAGCTTGAGCGGTTGGTTAATGTGGACGAAGAAGGTCAATTGACCTGGGCAACTGCCGAAAACTGAAGCCACACCCCGTTCGAATGATCAGATAAACACAGATCAAATGTGGGAGCGGGCTTGCTGTGGCGAGCAAGCTTGCTTGCGCTGGGGTGCGAAGCGCCCCCAAAAAGCGGGCTCCAGCTTCGCTGTCGAACGGGAGCAAGCTCCCTCGCCACAGCAAGCCCGTTCCCACATTTTTGAGTGTATTTCAGTCAGGCTTTTTGGCGCCGGGGCGATACATCTTGAACAGCGCCTCCGGCCCCAACTGGAAGTAATCCGCTGGCCCGCCGCCACGCAAGATCGGCTCGGCGGCGGCGGTGTCGTAGATGCCATCCTTGAGCAGCCACTTGGCAATGTGCACCGCGACCACCTCGCCCAACACCAGCCAGCTCGGCACCAACTCTTTGTCGGCACGTTGCAGCTGAATGATCTGCGTCACCTTGCATTCGAACGACACCGGGCTCTCGCCCACCCGTGGCACGCCTACGATTTTTGAGGCCACCGGCGTCAGGCCGGACAGCTCGAATTCGTTCACTTCCGGCGAAACCGCCGCACAACTCTGGTTCATCTGCTCGGCCAACGGGCGAGTGGCCAGGTTCCATACAAACTCGCCGGTCTGTTCGATGTTGTTCAGGCTGTCTTTGCGTCCGACGCTGGAAAATCCAATGATCGGCGGAATGTAGTTGAAGGCGTTGAAGAAGCTGTAAGGCGCCAGGTTCAGGCGGCCTTCGCTGTCGTGGGAAGAAATCCAGCCAATGGGCCGTGGGCCCACAATGGCATTGAACGGGTCATGGGGCAGACCGTGGCCGTTGGCTGGTTCGTAGAAATGGATATCGTCAGACATGGCCTGTTCCGCTCTCGGTTTCGGGACAGGCATCATACCCAATCTGGGAGCGGCGGTTAGTCGGTGGTGATGCGCGAGTGTTTGCGGGTGTCTTTCATGGTCACATAGACCGCCAGCGACACCGCAATGCACGCCGTCACGTACCAGTAGTAACCGGTTTCCATGCCGATGCTCTTGAACCACAGCGCGATGTATTCAGCGGTACCGCCGAAGATCGACACGGTCAGGGCATACGGCAGGCCGACGCCCAGCGCGCGGATTTCGGTCGGGAACAATTCGGCCTTCACCACCGCGTTGATCGAGGTATAGCCGCTGACGATGATCAGCGCGGCCATGATCAGGAAAAACGCGCCCCACCAGCTTTGAATGGTGTGCAAGGTGGTGAGGATTGGCACGGTGAACAGCGTGCCGAGGATGCCGAAGGCGATCAGGATGGGCCGGCGGCCGACCTTGTCCGACAGCCCGCCGACCAGCGGTTGCAGGCACATGAACAGAAACAGCGTCGCCGCCGAAATGGTCGTGGAGTCGGAGATGCTCATGCCGACGGTGTTCACCAGGTACTTCTGCATGTAGGTGGTGTAGGTGTAGAACGCCAGGGTGCCGCCCATGGTCAGGCCGACCACGGTCATCAGTTCCTTGGGGTGGCGCATCAAGGTGCGCATCGCGCTTTCCTTGGCTTTTTCCTTCTTGGTGAACGACTCGGTTTCTTCCATGCCGCGACGCAGGTACAGCGCAACGATTGCACAGAGTGCGCCGATGACAAACGGGATACGCCAGCCCCAGTCGTACAGTTGCTCGGTGGTCAGGGTCTGTTGCAGCACGATCAGCACGCCGAGGGCGATGAGCTGGCCGGAGATCAGGGTGACGTACTGGAAGCTGGAGAAGAAACCGCGACGTTCCTTGGTCGCCATTTCGCTCAGGTACGTGGCCGAGGTGCCGTATTCGCCACCCACCGACAAACCTTGCAGCAGGCGTGCGAACACCAACAGGATCGGCGCGCCGACACCGATGGTTTCATAACCCGGGGTCAGGGCGATGATCAGTGAACCGAAACACATCAACAGAACCGAGGCCATCAATGCGGCTTTGCGGCCCTTGCGGTCGGCGTACAGGCCCATCAGCCAGCCACCGATCGGGCGCATCAAAAAGCCCACGGCGAAGATCGCGGCGGTGTTGAGCAGTTGGGCAGTGGTGTCGCCTTTGGGGAAAAAGGCTTTGGCGAAGTACAGCGAGAAGGCGGCGTAGACGTACCAGTCATACCACTCGACCATGTTGCCGACCGAACCACTGAAAATCGATTTGATCCGGCTTGAAGTCGTGCGTTCTTTCGTCGGCGCAGCCGCCGACCCCAGAGGCAGGGAGTTGGAGTTATCCATTGAAGGATCCTTCATCTAATTGTTTTTGTGGAGCGTGCGCGCGGGCGCCGCCTGGTCTGGGCTATAGCAGAAGCTGTGCCAGGTAGATGAAGGCCCGGTTTAGAAGGGTTTCAGACTTTTTTTGAGCGGAAAGTCGCTGATGATTTGTAGTCTGTGAGCGGAAATCCGCTTATGTCGGCTGGCCTCTTCGCGAGCAAGCCCGCTCCCACATTCGACCGCATCCATCCAGTTGGAATGGGATCAAATGTGGGAGCGGGCTTGCTCGCGAAGGCGTCCTGCCAGGCAATACGAGATTCGGCCTAGAGGAATGTGTCTCTTACCAACCCATGCCGCTGCATTTTCTCATTGAAGGTACGCCGCGGAAGTTGCAACTCCGCCAGCACCGCTTTGATATCACCCTTATGTCGCTTCAGCGCAGCCTTCAGGCAATGCGCTTCAAAGGCTTCCTGCTGCGCCGCCAGTGACTGCCCGGCCTCAATGCCTTCCGGCTCCGGCTCGCCCAGGCCCAGCACCTGGCGTTCAGCAACGTTGGCCAACTCGCGGACATTGCCCGGCCAGTCATGGCTGAGCAGGCGCCCCAGTTGCGGGCCACTCAAGGGTTGTGCACTGCGGCCCAGGCGTTCGGCAGCGCTCTGTGCGAAATGCTCGTACAGCAGCGGAATATCTTCGCGGCGCTCGCGCAGCGGCGGCAGGCGCAGCTGCGCGACGTTCAGGCGATACGCCAGGTCCTCGCGAAAGCGCCCGGCGCGGGCCTCTTCCAGCAGGTCCGGCTTGGTGGCGGCGATGATGCGCAAATCCACGTGAATACTTTGATTGGAACCCAGCCGCTCCAGCTTCTGTTCCTGCAACACGCGCAGCAACTTCACTTGCTGAGCCAGCGGCATGCTTTCGATTTCATCGAGAAAAAGGGTGCCACCGTGGGCATATTCCAGCTTACCGATGCGTTTGCCCTGGGCGCCGGTAAATGCGCCACTTTCATGGCCGAACAGCTCGGCTTCAAACAACTGCTCGGGGATCGCCGCGCAGTTGAGTGCCACAAAGGGTTTCTTCGCCCGTGGGCCGAAATCATGCAGGCAGCGCGCGACCAGCTCCTTGCCGCTGCCGGTTTCGCCCCGGATCAGCACATTGACCGGCAAGGTCGCCAGGTCCAGCACCTGGCGGCGCAGGTTCTGCAAACCCCGGGACACGCCCAGCAGGCTGGATTCGAGTTGCTCGCGATGGTCGGCCTGTTGATGCAGGCGGCGGTTTTCCAGGATCAGTCGGCGCTTGTCCAGCGCGCGGCGCAAGCTGTTGAGCAGTGCATCCGGGCTGAAGGGTTTTTCCAGGAAGTCATAGGCACCGTCGCGCATGGCTTCCACCGCCATCGGCACGTCGCCGTGGCCAGTCAGCAGAATGACCGGCAAATCAGCATCGCGGCGCTGCACTTCGGCGAGCAACTCCAGGCCGCTGAGGCCGGGCATGCGCACGTCGCTCAAAATCACCCCGGGAAAATCCTTGGGCAGCTGCGCCAGGCACTCTTCGGCGCGGCTGAACAGCTGCACGTCGAACCCCGACAGGCTCAACCACTGCTCGACGGCCGTGCGAATGCTGGCTTCGTCATCAACCACAATCACTGCGTTCAACATAAGTCGGGCGTCTCCAGCGCGATAGGCAACGTCAGGGTAAACACCGCGCCATCGCCACGGTTGCTGGCGATCAGGCGACCGCCCAATTCGTGCACGATAGCGTAGGACACCGCCAGCCCCAAACCGAGCCCGTCACCCACAGGCTTGGTGGTGAAGAAGGGGTCGAACACGCTGTTGAGGTGTTCGTCGGCAATCCCGCCACCGCTGTCGCTGACGGTCAGTTGCCACAGTTGTTCGTCGGCGTGCAGCCGTATTTCCAGGCGCTTGCGCGGTTTGCCGGCCATCGCGTCGAGTGCATTGCGCAACAGGTTGATCAGCACCTGTTCCAGGCGAATGGCATCGCCGCGCACCAGCGCCGGGCGGGTCAGGTCGAGCACCACGCCGATGGCTTCATCACGCAGGCGCGCGTCGAGTAACTGCAGCGACTGGTCGACCACGGTGGACAAATCCAGGCGCTCGCGCAGGCCACTCGGGCTTTTGCGCGCGAACGTCTTGAGGTGGCCGGTGAGCGCGGCCATGCGCGTGAGCATGTCGTCCAGCGGCGTCAGGGCTTTATAGGCGTCATCCACGCGGCCGTGGTCGAGCAGCAGGCGCAAAGTGGCCAATTGCATGCGCTGGGCGGTCAGCGGTTGGTTGATTTCATGGGCGAGGGCGGCGGACATCTGCCCCAGTGCCGCCAGCTTCGCCGATTGCACCAAGCCATCCTGAGCGGTGCGCAGGGCCTGGGTGCGCTCTTCCACCAGTTGTTCCAACTCTTCGCGGCTGCGCTGGCGCAAACGGGCGAGGCGCCAGCGTTGGCTCAGGAACAGCGCGAGGAATACCAGCGCCAGCCAGGACCCGGCGGCGGCGAGGCCAGCGTTGCGCTGGTCTTCAAAAGCGAACTGCGGTTTGCGCAACAGGTGCAGGGTCCAGCCTTCGGCCTTCAGCGGCAGGGATTCCCAAATGTAATTGGCGTTGCCATCGGGGCCGTTGACGCGCATCAGGTGGCTGTTGTCGTCGAAGCGCTGCAGCACGTGGGTTTCCAGAGGCTGCAATTGTTTCTTGTCGTACTGCCGGGTGGCCTTGAGCTCGGCGTGATCGCTCTCGGACAACGGGCGCAAGGCGCGGTAACGCCAGCCTGGCTGGTTGGCGATGAACACGATGCCACGGGCGTCGCTGACCAGCAGCAGGTCATTGCCCTGAGCCCACTCGCGCTCCAGTTCAGGGAATTCCAGCTTGACCACCATGGCGCCAAGGAACTGCTCGTTCTCATCGACCACGGCGCTGGAGAGGAAGTAGCCGGGTATTCCGGTGGTCACGCCCACGGCGTAAAAGCGCCCGGTGCCCTGGCTCAGTGTCTGGCGAAAATATGGCCGGAACGCGTAGTTGTGGCCTACATAACTGCTTGGCAGGTTCCAGTTGCTGGCCGCGACGGCAAGGCCGGTGCGGTCCATCAGTTCCAGCGTGGACGATTGCGCGGCGCCGTTGATGCGTTCCAGCTTGCGGTTGAGCACGTCCCGGGTCGTCGCATCCACCGGGTTTTTCAGGGCGCTGATCATTTCCGAGTCCAGGGCCAGCACGGCGGGCAGGGCGCGGTAGCGTTCGATCAGGGTATGCAGCGAGTTGCCATACAGCGTGAGTTGCTGATTGGCGCGGGCGGCGTCGTCCACCAGCGCCTGGCGTTCGGCATGTCGCGTGGCCAAGGCAGCGGCCAGCACCGCGCCGGCGATGATCAGCAGCGAGTAGAACGTCAGGCGCAGAGGGCGAGGGATCACGATCATACGGTGATGGGCAGGCACGGTAAGGAGGCGAGCACCATAGCATGCAGTGGCTAGCCGGACTGATCTGTCGAGCAGGCTTTCTGTGGCGAGCGGGCTTGCCCCGCGTTGGGCTGCGAAGCGGCCCTAAAACCAGACAGCGCGGTGCAACTGCATGTACTGCGGCGCTCTTGATGGGGCCGCTTCGCAGCCCAACGCGGGGCAAGCCCGCTCGCCACAACAAGCCCGCTCGCCACGACAGGCCCCGCTCGCCACAGAAAGCTCGGCTGCCACAGAAAGCCCGATTACAACCGGGACGTCAGCAGGCAATAAAAAAGGCGACCGGGGCATGGGCCGCGGTCGCCTTTCTCCTTGCGCAGGAGGTGCTTACTGCACTTCTACCGCCAGGCTTTCACTGATCTTTTTCTGCCAGATGGCAGGACCGGTGATGTGCACGGATTCGCCTTTGCTATCCACCGCAACGGTGACCGGCATATCTTTGACGTCGAACTCGTAGATGGCTTCCATGCCCAGTTCGGCAAACGCCACAACGCGCGATTTCTTGATGGCTTGCGCCACCAGGTAAGCGGCGCCGCCCACGGCCATCAGGTACACGGCTTTGTTGTCCTTGATCGCTTCGATGGCGGTCGGGCCGCGCTCGGATTTGCCGATCATGCCCAACAGGCCGGTTTGCTCAAGGATCTGACGGGTGAACTTGTCCATCCGCGTGGCGGTAGTCGGGCCTGCCGGGCCAACCACTTCTTCGCGCACCGGATCAACCGGGCCGACGTAGTAGATGAAGCGACCTTTCAGGTCTACCGGCAAGGTTTCACCCTTGTTCAGCATCTCGACCATGCGCTTGTGCGCGGCGTCGCGACCGGTAAGCATCTTGCCGTTGAGCAACACGGTTTCGCCCGGCTGCCAGCTCTGCACTTCTTCCGGGGTCAGGGTGTCGAGGTTGACGCGACGGGCCGACGGGCCAGCTTCCCAGACGATTTCCGGGTAGGCGTCCAGCGGTGGCGCTTCCAGCGACGCAGGGCCTGAACCGTCGAGCACAAAGTGCGCGTGACGGGTGGCGGCGCAGTTGGGGATCATGCACACCGGCAAGGACGCGGCGTGGGTCGGGTAGTCCATGATCTTCACGTCGAGCACGGTGGTCAGGCCACCCAGGCCCTGAGCGCCGATGCCCAGCTGGTTGACCTTCTCGAACAGCTCCAGGCGCATCTCTTCGATACGGTTGGACGGGCCGCGCTTCTTCAGCTCGTGAATGTCGATGGATTCCATCAACACTTCCTTGGCCATCACCGCGGCTTTCTCGGCGGTGCCGCCGATGCCGATGCCGAGCATGCCCGGTGGGCACCAGCCGGCGCCCATGGTCGGAACGGTCTTGAGTACCCAGTCGACGATCGAGTCGGACGGGTTGAGCATGGCCATTTTCGACTTGTTCTCGGAGCCGCCGCCCTTGGCCGCCACGTCCACTTCCACGGTGTTGCCCGGGACGATGGAGTAGTGAATGACCGCAGGTGTGTTGTCCTTGGTGTTTTTACGCGCGCCCGCCGGGTCGGCGAGGATCGAAGCACGCAGGACGTTTTCCGGCAGGTTGTAGGCCTGACGCACGCCCTGGTTGATCATGTCATCCAGGCTCATGGTGGCGCCGTCCCAGCGTACATCCATGCCCACGCGCACGAACACGGTAACGATACCGGTGTCCTGGCAGATCGGGCGATGGCCGGTGGCGCACATGCGCGAGTTGATCAGGATCTGGGCGATGGAATCACGGGCCGCTGGCGATTCTTCGCGCAGGTAGGCTTCGTGCATGGCCTGGATGAAATCAACGGGGTGGTAGTAGGAAATGAATTGCAGGGCGTCGGCAACGCTCTGAATCAGGTCGTCTTGCTTGATCACGGTCATGAGTCGCGCTCCTCTATAAGGGAACATTCAATAAAGGTGGCTTCAGTGTTGCATCGGTCGGCTGAAACCACCTTTCCAAGGCACGCCACTGGTGCAGGCGCGACGCTAAAAAGGCGCGGCAGTATAACCCGGCGCGGTGGCCGATACACCCGACTATGGTCAAACTGTCGCAGGCATGATTCCCTGTGCGCGCCCCTTCTGTTTGAGACCTTATATGCCTGATCTGCACGTTGGCGAACGCCACTGGTCGGTCCCCACCGGCAGCAACCTGTTGGATGCCCTGAATCAGGCCGGTGTGGCCGTGCCTTACAGTTGCCGCGCGGGCAGTTGTCATGCGTGTCTGGTGCGTTGTCAGGGTGAAGTTGCGGACAACAACCCTGAGGCCCTGAGTCCGGCGCAGCGTCAGGACGGCTGGCGTTTGGCCTGTCAATGTCAGGTCGCCGGAGACTTGAAGGTTGAAGCCTTTGATCCCCAGCGTGACGGCTTGCCTGCGCAGGTGGTGGGTGTCGACTGGCTGAACGCGCATGTGCTGCGCCTGCGCCTGCAACCCGAACGCGGTTTGCGCTACCGCGCGGGGCTGCATCTGGTGCTATGGGCCGGGCAGGTGGCGCGGCCCTATTCCCTGGCCAGCTTGCCCCAGGAAGAGGCGTTTCTGGAGTTTCATATCGATTGCCGCCAGCCCGGTGAATTCTGCGATGCCGCGCGGCAGTTGGCGATTGGCGATCGCCTGCGCCTGGGGGAATTACGCGGCGGTGCGTTGCAATACGATCCCGACTGGCAGTCCCGACCGCTTTGGCTGCTGGCATCGGGCACCGGTCTTGGCCCGTTGTGGGGCGTATTGCGCGAGGCACTGCGCCAGGATCACCAGGGCGCCATCCGGGTGATTCACCTGGCCCATGATGGCGACGGCCACTACCTGGCCGAACCCTTGGCGGCGCTGGCTGCGAGGCATGCAAACCTGACGGTGGAACTGTGGACAGCGGCTGAGTCGGCCCAGGCATTGGCGCAACTGCGGCTTGTTTCGCGGCAAACTCTGGCCTTACTCTGCGGGCACCCTGACAGTGTCGAGGCGTTTTCCAAGCGCTTGTTCCTGGCGGGACTGCCGCGCAATCAACTGCTGGCCGATGTGTTCCTGCCCCGTGGTTGAGCGCTGAATTTTTCAGTCGCGAGATTCACCATGACCGACGCCATTCTCCAACACCGCGAACGTGGGCTGCTGATCCTGCAGCTCAATCGTCCTGATAAAAAGAACGCCCTGACCCGGGCCATGTACACGCAACTGGCCGCTGCGTTGGAGCAGGCGGATGCGGATGCAGACATACGCGCCGTGCTGATCCAGGGCAGCAGTGAATGTTTTACGGCCGGTAATGACATCGGCGATTTTCTCGAACAGCCGCCCAACGATCTCGACAGCCCGCCGTTTCACTTCATGAAAAGCCTGCTTAACTGCCGCAAGCCTGTGGTGGCCGGCGTGGCGGGTGCGGCGGTGGGAATTGGCACCACGCTGCTGCTGCATTGCGATTTGGTGTATGTGAGCCGTGATGCTCGGTTGCGCATGCCCTTCGTCAATCTGGGATTATGTCCGGAGTTTGGTTCCAGCCTGATTTTGCCGCGCCTGTTGGGGCATGCGAAGGCGGCGGAACTGTTGCTCCTGGGCGAAGGTTTTACCGGCGAACAGGCGGCGCAATGGGGCATTGCCACTGAGGCGCTGGGCAATGGTGAGGCGGCGTTGGCCAAGGCGCGGGAAATGGCTGAGCGCTTCGAAAGCCTGGCGCCGGGGGCGGTGCAAGTGACCAAGCAACTGATGAAGAGCGTGGACCGCGAGCAATTGCGGCAGGTCATTGAGGAAGAGGGGGCGTTGTTTACGCAGCGGTTGAAGTCGCCGGAGGCGATTGCGGCGTTGTCGGCGTTTATCACCCGGCGTTAAGTTGGTGTTGCCTGGTCGGACGCCTTCGCGAGCAAGCCCGCTCCCACATTTGAACGCGTACCTTCCTGAAGGAACAAGGTCAAATGTGGGAGCGGGCTTGCTCGCGAAGAGGCCACTGAAACCAACACAATAGCCAGCCTGCAAAGCAAAAAAGCCCCGCCATCTACATGGCGGGGCTTTTGTTTTTCAGCGTGTCACATCAAACCATTGGGTCGCCAACGTGCAGGATCTTCATGCCGTTGGTGCCGCCGATGGTGTGGTAGCTGTCGCCCTTGGTCAGGATGACCCAGTCGCCTTTCTCCACAACGCCGCGCTTGATCAGCTCGTCGATGGCAGCCTGGCTGACTTCATGCGGAGGCAACGAAGCCGGGTCGAACGGTACGGTGTACACGCCACGGAACAGGGCCGCGCGGGCCTGGGTTTCGCGGTGCGGGGAGAACGCGTAGATCGGCACCGAGGAGCGGATGCGCGACATGATCAACGGCGTATAGCCACTTTCGGTCAAGGCGATGATCGCTTTCACACCCGGGAAGTGGTTGGCGGTGTACATGGCGGCCAGGGCGATGCTCTGGTCGCAGCTTTCGAACTCTTTGCCGATACGGTGGCTGGAGGTCTTGCTGGTCGGGTGCTTTTCGGCGCCGAGGCAAATACGCGCCATGGCTTGCACCGCTTCCAGCGGGTACGGGCCAGCAGCGCTTTCAGCCGAAAGCATCACGGCGTCGGTGTAGTCGAGCACGGCGTTGGCCACGTCGGATACTTCGGCACGGGTCGGCATCGGGTTCTGGATCATCGACTCCATCATCTGGGTCGCTACGATTACCGCTTTGTTGTGGCGGCGTGCGTGCAGGATGATCTTCTTCTGGATACCGATCAGCTCGGCGTCACCGATTTCCACGCCCAGGTCGCCACGGGCAACCATCACCGCGTCGGACGCCTTGATCAGGCCGTCGAGGGTTTCGTCATCGGCCACGGCTTCGGCGCGTTCGATCTTCGCCACCAGCCAGGCAGTACCGCCGGCTTCGTCGCGCAGTTTACGGGCGTACTCCATGTCGGCAGCGTCGCGCGGGAAGGACACGGCGAGGTAGTCCACTTCCATTTCGGCGGCGAGCTTGATGTCGGCCTTGTCTTTTTCAGTCAGGGCAGGTGCGGTCAGGCCACCGCCGCGACGGTTGATGCCTTTGTGGTCGGACAGCGGGCCGCCGATGATCACGGTGCAGTGCAGCTCGGTCGGCGTGGCGGTGTCGACGCGCATCACGACGCGGCCGTCGTCCAGCAGCAGTTCGTCACCGACGCCGCAATCCTTGACCAGGTCCGGGTAGTCGATACCCACCACTTCCTGGTTGCCGTCGGTCAGCGGATGGCTGGTGGAGAAGGTGAATTTGTCACCGATCTTCAGCTCGATACGCTTGTTGGTGAATTTGGCGATACGGATTTTCGGGCCTTGCAGGTCACCCAGCAATGCGACGAAGCGGCCATGTTTGGCGGCCAGATCACGCACCAGCTTGGCGCGAGCCTTGTGCTCGTCCGGGGTGCCGTGGGAGAAGTTCAGACGGGCAACGTCCAAACCAGCCAGAATCAGCTGTTCGAGGACTTCCGGCGAGTTGCTGGCCGGGCCAAGGGTGGCGACGATTTTGGTACGACGGACGGACATGCACAGACTCCTGAGTTCAAGCGCTGGGGAAGGCTACTATGCTCTTTCGTTGTAGTCATTGTTCGTTTGCACTACTTATCGACGATTGGCTTGTTTTTGCTGCGGTTGAATCGATGAACATCCTTGAAGATTTTTGCCGAGGGGTCGATACACTGCACAAGACAGGAGAACCCCCATGCGAATTTTGCTCGTTGCTGCCCTGGCCGTCAGTGTTGTCGGCTGTACCCGCTGGTCAATGGACCATCATTTGAACAATGCTTACCGCGCCTATGGGGTGGGTGATTGCGCGCGCGTTACCCTGGAATTGTCCCAGGTCGATCGCGAGAGCCGTACCCGTCGTTATGTGCAGCCGGAAGTGTCGATGTTGCGCGGACAATGCCTGGAACGGCAAAAACTGTTCGTCGATGCGGTACAAACCTATCAGTTCATCATCAGCCAATACCCGGCCAGTGAGTACGCTTACCGCGCCCGTGCCCGGCTCGATACCCTGCAGCAGTTGGGTCATTATCCCGGCGCCAGTGCTGCACAACCTCGCCCGGCATCTTTGTAAGTTTTTTTGTTTCTCCATAGCTGGCCCGTTGCCAGTCTTGGGCTATTCTTTGAATATTCGTTTGTACAAGTTTTTGCCCGGACGAATGCGAGGCCCGGATTCAGCAGTTGTGCAGTGACCAAACGCTGCGTGATGTCGCTCCGAGATCCAGGGAGAGCGAGCTGACTGGTACGGCCAAGGAATGGCTATAGGAGGGTGATCACACATGTTTAAGCACCGACGTATCGAACGGCACCAGTTATCTTGCTTTTTGCAGGTGTTTAATCGCTTCACTGATAAACCCATCGGATATTTGGGCAATGTCTCTGCAAAAGGGCTGATGTTGATCAGCCATTTGCCTTTGATGGTCGACGCAGACTTCGAGCTGCGCCTTAAGATTCCTGACCAGGAAGGCGAAATTCAGGCGATTGACCTCACCGCGACGTGCCTGTGGAGCCATGAAGATATCAACCCTCAGCATTACGACTCCGGGTTCAGCGTGATTAAGGCGTCCGCCGAGTACGAGCAACTGATCACTGCGCTGCTCAATTACTTCAGTTTTGATCCCTTGCAGGCGTCAGCCTAGCTATCACGCATTATCGGACCGGTTCGGGGCTCCCTCGACCGGGTCCGATGCCCGCCTTAAAACACTCCGGCTTTTTTCCAGCCCAAATAACGCGTTACCAACGCGGCGCCCAGCTGCGACGGTAGCGTATCCAGCACTGAGAGGCCGTGAGCTTTCAGTCGGTCATGCAGTTCGTTACGGGTATTGAGGTAGTCGACCGTGCCGCTGTAAGTGAGCGCCTCGGGCAAGGTTTGCACGGGCGCCTGACGCAGTTGGTCAAGCACTTCTTCGCGCAGGCTGGCGATCAGCACCCGGTGTTGCCGGCCGATACGCTTGACCGCTGCCATCAGCGCTTCATCGTCTTCGTCTCGCAGGTTGGTCACTACAATCACCAGTGCCCTGCGTTTTTGCCGCGCCAGCAGTTGGCTGGCGGCAGCTTGATAGTCAGCCGTTCTCCGGGTGGTATCCAGGTCATAAACCGCATTGAGCAGCAGGTTCAGTTGGCCACTGCCCTTGACCGGCGCCACGTAGCGCGGCTGGTCACTGGCAAAGGTGCACAGGCCAACGGCATCGCCCTGACGCAGCGCCACGTAGCTGAGCAGCAGGCAAGCGTTGAGCGCATGGTCGAAATGCGATAACTCGTCATCCTGGCTGCGCATGCGCCGGCCACAATCGAGCATGAACACAATTTGCTGGTCGCGCTCATCCTGATATTCCCGGGCGATGGGGGAGCGTTGGCGCGCGGTGGCCTTCCAGTCGATCTGGCGCAGGCTGTCGCCCTCACGAAACTCTCGCAGTTGGTGGAATTCCAGCCCCAGGCCTCTGCGCGGGCGTTGACGCACTCCCAACTGGCTCAGCCAGTTATCCACACCCAATAGCTGAGCGCCGTACAACCGGGCGAAATCCGGATAGACGCGGGTCGCGTCAGCCACCTCGATCAAGCGACGTGCCGACCACAGCCCAAACGGGCTGGGCAGGTGAATTTCACAACGGCTGAAACTGAAGTGTCCGCGGCGCAGCGGACGCAAGCGATAGCCCAGTTCGCTGTGTTCGCCGGGCCTCAGCTCAATGACCTGAGGCAGGTTGTCCAGGCTCAAGCCATCCGGGACATGATCGAACACCTGCACCCTTATCGGTTGCGTGTAGCTGTGTGTCAGCGTCAGGCGTACCTCGCCCCAACGGCCAAGTGCCAGGCTACCGGGCATCTGCCGTTGCACCTGAACAGAGGGCAGACGGCGCAGGCGCAGGGTGTCCAGCAGTGCCAGCAGTAACAGTGCCAGCAACAAGCCCCACGCCACCGAATGCAATATACCGGGCACCTTGAGTTGTAACGCCGTTGCAGCGCCGAGCAGAATATTCAGCACAAGCAGCACACCCAGCCAGCTCAACAACAGTCGCGTCGGTTTCATGGGCGGCTCATTGCCGAGGCGCCGGAATCTGGTCCAACAACTGCTTGAGCACCTGGTCTACCTCCAGCCCGTCAATGTCCAACTCCGGCGCAATACGCACCCGATGCCGCAGGACCGCCAATGCACACCCCTTTATGTCGTCTGGGGTGACGAATTCGCCGCCGCGTAACAAGGCCCGAGCGCGCGCGCCACGGACCAGCGCGATGGAGGCCCGTGGGCCGGCGCCAATAGTCAGGCCCGGCCATGTGCGCGTGGCACGAGCCAGGCGCACGGCGTAGTCGAGCACCTGTTCATCCAGTGCCAGCTCGCTGGCTATTTGCTGCAGTTCCAGCACGTCCTCCGCCTGCAATACGGTGCGCAGCGGTTGCACATCCAGCATGTCGGCCCTGGACGAACGGGTTACTTCGCGCACCATGTCCAATTCCTGCTGCGCCTCCGGGTAATCCATGCGCACTTTGAGCATGAACCGATCCAGTTCGGCTTCGGGCAGGGGATAGGTGCCTTCCTGTTCGATAGGGTTTTGGGTGGCCAGTACCATGAAGGGTTGGCCGATGGGCAATGCCTCGCCCTCAAGGGTGACCTGGCGCTCCTGCATGGCTTCAAGCAGCGCGGCCTGAGTCTTGGCCGGGGCACGGTTGATTTCGTCGGCCAACAGCAAGTGAGTGAATATCGGCCCTTTACGCAACTTGAACTGTTCGGTGTGCATGTCGTACACGGCGTGACCGGTAACGTCGCTGGGCATCAGGTCCGGGGTGAACTGGATGCGCGCGAAATCGCCACCGAAACACCGCGCCAGTGCGCGCACCAGCAGGGTCTTGCCCAGGCCGGGTACACCTTCGAGCAAGACGTGGCCGCCAGCGATCAATGCGGTGAGTACGTCATCAATCACCTGGTCCTGGCCGATCACCGCCTTGCGCAGTTCAATGCGCAGGGCCTGGGCTCTGGCGCTGGCCTGTTTAAGGTCGTCGGTGGATGGGGCAATGGCTGCTGGAAGGTCGCTCATAGGGCATTCCTTAAAGTTTGCAGGCACGCCACCCGACGGCTGAAATCGGCGCTGTTGAGCCGTTTTGCCGGAAGTGGGCCGAGGGCCTGACTAATGACGTGGGAGGGTTGGCGCGTCAGGCGTTCAAGCACCTGCCACTGTTCAGCCGTTTCAAGGTGTTCGAAGCCTGGGTGACGGCGCCGCGCGGCGCGCTGGATGTCACGCTGCAAGGCGTGCAACAGGTTGCCCTGGCCACTGCGACGCAGCAGGAAATCGGCACTGGCCTGCAAATGTTCCTGTAGCTGCCGACGTGCCTTGGGCGCGGGTGCCTGGATTGGGCCTTGACGCATGGCTGCCTGCCACAGCGCCAGGGCAATGAGTGCGACGAGTGCCACCAGGGCCTGTGGGAAGTAACGCAGCATCAGCGTCAGCAGGTTGTCCACATCGCTGTTGGAGAGCAATGTCACGTTCATGCCCTGATTGAGGTACCACAGCAGCCAGGCATTATCGTGTTTACCGATGCTTGGGGTTTTCCACAGGTCGCTGTCGGTTATGACCGTTACGGTGCCTTGCCCCAGGCCGCGTTGCATCAAGTGGCTGGACTTGGCGCTGTTGGCGGAAAACTGCGCCAGGTGCTTGGGGTCGGAGAGGTTGAAGTCGGTATCGAAACTGAAATAGGCCGGGGCAGTTTCATTATCGATATAGAGCTTGGTCAGGTCCGGCACTTTCTTTTTTCGCGAGGAAGTTGGTTCGTCAAAGGTTTCGCTCAGTGACTGATGGATGTCCAATCGGTCAAGCAGCAGGTCGCCGCTGGTGCGAGTCTCTTCATCCCATAACGCTTCGGCGACGACCAGCAGGTGACCACCGGATTTCACCCACTCTAAGAGTTGCTCGACCTGACGCGGCGCCATGTTGCTGCGCTCGCCCAGCAACAGCAGGCTATTGCCTTTCGGGGGCAGGCTGTTGAGTCGTTCGAGGCCGTTGGCGTGTTCCACTGTCACGCCTTGCTGGCGCAGGAAATACTCAGCCGCCAGATAAGGGTTCGCCCGCGCTTGCGGCGAAGGCCCGCGATCCACCACTTCGTCATACGGGATTGCCTTGTGCCAGGCATAAAAAGCACCGGCTCCCAGCAGGCAGGCGAGCAGCAGTCCTACCCAGAGTAAGAGGCGGTTCATGTGGCGGCTCCCGAATGAAACAACGCACGCCAGTCGCTGCACAGCTTTTGCTGGGCAACGGGTGTGGGCATGCGGTGGCCATAGGCGAGGTTTTGCCAGTGGCGGGTAAGCTCATCACTGAAAGCGAGCAGCTGTGGTTGCTGCAAATGGTGAACGCGCTCAAGCACCTCGCCTTCGGTATCAGCGCTTTTCAGCGGCAGGTTGAAGTCATGCAGCAACCGGCTGAGCAGGCCGCGGTACAACAGGCCGAGGGCTTCGCGTGGTTGTGTCGACCACAGCTTTTCAGCGGCGCTGGCGATGTCTTCTGGCAACGTTTCGAGGCCAAGTTCCAGTCCGAATAATTGGGTTGGAACAGGGCTTGCCGCCTTCTGTTTTCGCCCGCTGCGCCGACTGACAAAGGTGCTTAGCCAGTTACGGTAGTTCCACGCGAGCAACGCGATACCTGCGATCAGCAGGCTCCACAGTAGTATTTCCAAGCCCTGGGCGACATGTTTGAAAGTGTTGCTGTTGAGGTTGTCCAATAGGGCTTGGAGCCAGGCCGGTAGCTTGCCTTCACCGTGGGGTGTGTTTTTAGCGTGAGGTTTTTCGTCGCCAAAACGGTAGCGGGTGACGGTCTCCGGGTTTTTGAAAGGAGGCTCTTCCAGTTGCGCCTTGATCGATTGACTGGCGGCCTGGGTGCTCAGTTGCCTGGGGCTAATGGTCTCATCCGCCAGAGCCGAAGGGCTGGCGTGTACCAACATCAGCCCGACGGCCAGCAGCAGTAGCGTCGCTACGTTACTCAGGCGTTGGCGCAGCCCGCGAAACACCAGTTCCAGGTCCCAGGCTTCCAGCACCGTGCGACGGTTGAGGTAAAGGCTGAAGCCGCAGGCCACGTAGATGGGCTCCCAGAACACCAGCACCAAGGCATAAAAGGCATTGCTCAGATGCTCAAGCCACAGGCCTTCCGAGCCGGCTACCAGCGCTAATTGTTGCCAGTCCCAATCCAGTTCGACCTGTTCAGGAATGAACAGATAGAACAGCGCCATGCACCCCACCCACAGGCCGATTTCCACATGCACACCGAGGACGGTGAGCCATCGGGCAGCGGCTGCATTGCGTTGTAGCAGAACGCTCAAGCGGTGCTGGCGCGCCTGGCCCTTCAGGTTTTCAAGTTGGCTGACCGGCAACACGAAACTGCGGCTCAGGCTGAGGCGACGCCAGGTCAGGCTGGCGAACAGTTGGTTTTTGAGCAGTTGTGGCCAATGACGTACAGCCTGTTTGACGCTTGGCGTTTCGCCAAACAGGGCTTTGGACAGGATGTACAGCGGCAATCGGTCGAAGGCCGGCTTGAGCCACCAGAACAGGAATATCGCGGCTGACGGGTGCTGCCAGAGTAGCGCGGTCAGCAAGGCAAACACCGGCAAGCTCACCAACGCCCAACTGCTCATTAACAGCAGGCGATGTTCTCGGGCCATGAGTACCCCAAGGTCCATGGCTTCCCAGGTTGTACGGGGGCGAATGACCACGCTCGCATCACTCAGGCGCATGGCGAGCCCTTCCGGCAAAAATCAGGTAAGCGGCCACCAGCAGCCAGAGCACAGCCCCCACCAGGTATTTGACCCCGGGAGTGATAAGGGTGGTTGAGGACCAGTAGGCTTCGATAAACGCTGCGATCAGCAGGAACACCATGACGCCGCAGAGCATCTGCACGCTTTTTCTGGCCGCCAGGCGCAGGGACTCGCTTCGAGCCAGAGACCCGGGAGCAATCAGCGCCCAACCCAGTTGCAGGCCCGCTGCGCCGGCCAGGGCGATGGCGGTCAGCTCGAATGCACCGTGGCCGATGACGAACGACCAGAAGGTCTGGCCGTAGCCGATCCCGGTCAGGTGACCGGAGACCGCGCCGATGATCAACCCGTTGAAGATCAGAAAGAACACGCTGCCCAGGCCAAATAAAAGCCCGGCGGCGAAGGTCTGGAAGGCGATACCGACGTTGTGCATCACGTAGTAGCCAAACATCATCCAGTCTTCACTGGAGGCGCGTTCTGCGGCGCGGCCCAGGCGGCTGGCATCGGGGTCGTACATGCTTTGCATCTCGGCGACCTGTTGGGGGCTGACGATGCTGTAGACGAGGTCTGGAAACAGATACACCAGCAAGGCGATGCCTGCCAGGCTGCCAAAGAACAGCGCGCTGGCGATAGCCACGAAAAGCCACTGCTCACGCACCAGGCGAGGAAAGCCGGCCAGTATGAAGCTCACTACGTTTGCCCCCAATCGGCTGCGATGGCGGTATAGCTGTTGATGACCGCGCAGGGCCAATTGCTGCAACGGGTCGACCAGATAACTGCTGTAGCCACGCTCCTGCGCCAAGGCGAGGTGTTGGCACAAGCGCCGATAATGATGAGGGAAATCCGCCATGTCACCTGCCTTGGCTTTACCTTGCTCCAACAGTTTCAGCTGTTCTGCAAAGGCGTTCCATTGCGGCTGGTGATGGCTTTCGAACACGCTCTGTTTCATGTGGGCCCCAGTAAACCGCGGGCGACGCCGTTGAGTTGTTCGACTGCCCGGGCCGGGGAAACCTGCAGGGGCGCGGCGAGGATCGCCGCCAGTTCTTGCACCCGTTCGGTGGACAACTCGCCCTGGCGTTCTGCGAATCCGAGGATGGCGCGCTGTTCGCTCAGGTCCAGCGCAAAGGGCAAGCGCAGCGCGGCGGCTTGAGGCAGGTGCGGACGGGCCAGTGGTTGTTGGTGGTAAATCACCAGGGTTCCGGCGGCCAGGTCGCCCAGGCGCTTGAAATGCGGATGTTGCAGGCAACTGATGGCGCCGAGGAAATAGCCGAAGGGCAGCAGGTCGACAAAACGCAGCAGGTTACGAATAAGGGAGGCAGACCAGCCGACCGGTGTGCCGTCGTCCTGAACGACTCGCAGGCCCATGACTTGCTTGCCGGGAGAGCAGCCTTGGTTGAGCACTTCAAACAGCACCATGTACCACCAGCTGACCAGGAAGAGCAGCAACAAACCCAGGCCAATGCCCACATTGCCCAGCAGCGCCAGCGGCACAAACAGGATACCCATGATCAGCCCACGAACGCCCAGGTCGAAGGCGAAAGCCAAGGCCCGTGGCAGCAAGCCTGCCGGGCGTAGGGGCAGATCAATACCCTCCGGGGTCTCGATCTGGTAGCGGGTGTCCAAAGGGGTTGATGGCATTGCGATCCCTGGCAGTGCGATGCGGTAAGAGAGACGGATGCTAGCAGTGTCAACGGTGGAAGCAACCACTCAAGGTTTTGCTGGATTTTTGTACAGTCAAGGTATCGCTGGCCCCAAACGCCTTCCTGCGCCTAGACTTTGCCGATCTTCAGTAAAGGAACAGCCCGTGACTACCATTTTCTGGTACGACTATGAAACCACCGGCATTAACCCGCGCAGGGATCGTCCGCTGCAGGTCGCCGGTATTCGTACCGACCTCGAGCTCAACGAAGTCGGCCCGCCGGTCAATCTTTACTGTCAGCCCAGCGACGATATCCTGCCCCATCCGGCCGCGTGCGTGATTACCGGTATAACCCCTGGCATCCTGGCCGAGAAGGGCTTGGCCGAAGCAGACTTCATGACCCGGGTACATGCCGAGTTGGCCGCGCCAGGCACGTGCGGTGCCGGTTACAACACCCTGCGGTTTGACGATGAAATGACGCGCTACAGCCTGTATCGCAACTTTTTTGACCCCTATGCCCGTGAGTGGCAGGGCGGTAATAGCCGCTGGGACTTGATTGATGTGGTTCGCACGGCCTACGCGTTGCGCCCCGAAGGCATCGTCTGGCCCGAGCAGGACGGGCGCGTGACCCTCAAGCTTGAGCGATTGACCGCGGCCAACGGCATTGATCACGGCCAGGCCCATGATGCGTTGTCGGACGTGCGCGCCACTATTGCCTTGGCGCGCCTTGTGCGCGAGAAGCAACCCAAGCTGTATGACTGGCTGTTTCAATTGCGCAGCAAACAACGGGTGATGGATCAGGTGCGCCTGTTGCAACCGATGGTGCATATCTCCGGGCGCTTCTCTGCGCAACGGCATTACCTGGGCGTGGTGCTGCCTCTTGCGTGGCACCCGCGCAACCGCAATGCGTTGATCGTGTGTGACCTGGGGCTCGACCCGCAGGGCCTGCTGGATCTGGACGCCGAGACGTTGCGCCAGCGCCTCTACACGCGCCGGGAAGACTTGGCCGACGGTGAACTGCCGGTGCCGCTCAAGTTGCTGCATATCAACCGGTGCCCGGTGGTGGCGCCCTTGAATGTGTTGCGGGCACAAGACCTGGAGCGATTGCACTTGGATATGGACACCGTTCACGCACGTGCACTGCGACTAACTGACGCACAGGAAGTTTGGCGTGACAAGTTAGCCACCCTTTACGCAGAGGAAGAGTTTGCGCCGAGTACTGACCCGGAGCAGCAGCTCTACGACGGTTTTATTGGAGACCGTGACCGGCGTTTGTGTGAGCAAGTCCGTATGGCTGAGCCGACGCAATTAGCGCTTCAGCAGTGGCCTTTTGATGATCATCGTTTGCCGGAATTATTATTCCGCTACCGGGCGCGTAACTTTCCCGAGACCTTGAACAACGAGGAGCAACAGCGCTGGAAACTTTTCTGTCAGCAACGTTTGTCGAGTCCGGAGTGTGGCGCGCCCAATACCCTTTTGGCATTTAAGCAGGCACGTGAGGAATGGGCTGTTAGTGCTACACCGTTGCAGTGCGAGGTGCTGGATCAGTGGCAGGAATATGCCGACTCTTTAGCCGCACGGCTGGACCTGTAGTCGAGTAGTTGCAGATTATTCGGGCAATAAAAAACGCCAGCAAGCTGGCGTTTTTTATTGTGTTGCCTATCAGGCGCGAGCCTGGCGAAGCTTAGCCCAGCAGGGTAGCCCAGCCTTCAACTACGTCGCCGCCCCACTTGGCTTTCCACTCTTTCAGGGTCTTGTGATTGCCACCTTTGGTTTCAATCACTTCACCGTTGTGCGGGTTTTTGTATTGCTTGACCTTGCGAGCACGTTTGGTGCCGGTAGTTTTCACAGCGCCGCGCGGTGCTTTAACTTTCGACTCTGGATCCAGCAGCGCGATGATGTCACGCAGGGATTTGGAGTATTCACCCATCAGGGTGCGCAATTTGCCTTCAAATTCCAGCTCGGTTTGCAGCTTGTCGTCTTGGGACAGGTTCTTCAAACGGGCTTGCAGTTCTTTGATAGCTTCTTCGGTGGCACGGTATTCGTTGATCAGAGACATGTGGACTACCTTATGTAGAGCGCTGATTGACAGGGCAAGTGAGCCAATAATAGTCAGGCAATTTGCTCAAGTAAACATTAAAGAAGACTTTTATGTGAATTACGTTGAATGTTTGTGGCAGCGCTATGCAAACGAGTTAATTAGTAGGTGGTAAACCTAAAGATAATCTCTGTATTTTTTCATAACTGCTCAAGCGTGCTGTTGTACGGTCATAGTGCGGTGGTAAAAACCTTACGCTATTAAGGGCTGTAGCATGGGCCGACGCGCAGAATAAGCCGCAATCAATACTGCAGTTTTTCTGAGTAATCGCTAGAATGGCGGCCTTTGCGAAGTTCTGGAGTTTTCCCCTAATGCGCACTTTTCGGCTGGTGATTGCTTGCCCGGACCGGGTTGGCATCGTTGCCAAAGTCAGTCACTTTCTGGCTTCCCATAACGGCTGGATCACCGAGGCGAGCCATCACTCGGACGATCTCAGCGGTTGGTTTTTTATGCGTCACGAAATCCGTGCCGATACGCTGCCCTTTGGCCTCGAAGCTTTCCGTGAGGCGTTTGCGCCGATCGCCGAAGAGTTCTCGATGACCTGGCATATCACTGACACCGAGCAAAAGAAGCGCGTGGTGTTAATGGCGAGCCGTGAGTCCCATTGCCTGGCCGACTTGCTGCACCGCTGGCACAGCGATGAGCTGGACTGCGACATCGCGTGCGTGATCTCCAACCACGACGACCTGCGTAGCATGGTTGAGTGGCATGGCATCCCGTATTACCACGTGCCGGTCAACCCGCAAGACAAGGAGCCAGCCTTTGCCGAGGTCTCCCGTCTGGTCAAACAGCACGAAGCTGATGTGGTAGTGCTGGCGCGTTATATGCAAATCCTGCCGCCGGAACTGTGCCGTGAATACGCCGGCAAGGTGATCAACATTCACCACAGTTTCCTGCCGTCGTTTGTCGGTGCCAAGCCTTATCATCAGGCGTCCCTGCGGGGCGTGAAGCTGATTGGTGCAACGTGCCACTACGTAACCGAAGAGCTGGACGCCGGCCCGATCATCGAGCAGGACGTTGTGCGCGTCAGCCACAGCGACAGCATTGAAGACATGGTGCGTTTCGGCCGTGATGTCGAGAAGATGGTGCTGGCCCGTGGCCTGCGTTACCACCTGGAAGACCGCGTGCTGGTGCACGGCAACAAAACCGTGGTGTTCTAATAGCCGCAGTTATTGATTGAAGCTTTTGATTGAAGAGAAAGAGGGCCTGGGCGTTAAATCGTCCCAGGCCCTTTTTCTTTGCCTGCCGTTGAGGAGTGATCGATGAACGACCCACTGGACAAAGCCACCTCCAAAGCCCCTGCGACTTTGGGGGAGGGCTGTTTGAGCCGATTTGACCCGGATGACCTGAACGCCGAAGACGGCACCGAATTTCCCGGTGCCGCCGAGTTGTGGGAGCAGCACAAAGGCGCGCCCGAACCCACTGCAGAATAACGGTGCGCCGGATCAGATACGGAAACTGCCGACTAGCTGCTTCAACCGCGCGGCCTGTCGTTCCAGGTCGGTGCACGCGCGCAGGGTCGATTGCAGGTTTTCCACCCCTTCCTGATTGAGAGTGTTGATCTCGGTGATGTCCATGTTGATCGACTCCACCACCGAGGTCTGTTCCTCGGTGGCGGTGGCGACCGATTGGTTCATCCCATCGATCTCGCCAATGCGCTGAGTCACGCTGTTCAGGCGCTCACCGGCCAGGTTGGCGATGTCCACGCTGTCCAGGCTGTGGCGCTGGCTCTCACTCATGGTGCTGACCGACTCACGGGCGCCGACTTGCAGTTCCTCGATCATCTTTTGCACTTGTTGCGCGGACTCCTGGGTGCGATGCGCAAGGTTGCGCACCTCATCCGCCACCACCGCGAACCCGCGTCCGGCTTCCCCGGCACGTGCCGCCTCGATCGCAGCGTTCAGCGCCAGCAAGTTGGTTTGCTGGGAGATGCTGGTGATCACTTCAAGAATTTGCCCGATGTTCACCGTCTTGCTGTTGAGCGCTTCAATATTGCTGCTGGAAGCGCTGATCATCTGAGACAACTGGTTCATCGCTTTGATATTGCGCTCTACCACCTGCTGGCCGTCTTCAGCCAACTGCCGGGCGTCGCTGGCCTGATGCGAGGCTTGCGCCGCATTGCGCGCGATTTCCTGGGCAGCGGCGCCCAGTTCATTAATGGCGGCGGCAACGCTGTTGGTCCGGTTGGCCTGCTCGTCGGAGTTGACCATTGACGAGTTGGAGGCGCTGACCACGCGCAGAGCGACTTCATTCACCTGTTCGGTGGCCGAGGACACTTCGCGAATCGATGTATGAATCCTCTCGACGAAGCGGTTGAAAGCAGTCCCCAGCGTGCCGAATTCGTCCTGGTTCTGGATGGTCAGGCGGCGGGTCAGGTCACCCTCGCCATCGGCGATGTCCTGCATGGCGCGAGTCATTATGTGCAGGGGTTGCAGCAGCACGCGGATCAGCATGCCCAGCAGCGCGATGATGATCACCACAGCAATGATCGTGGCGATCACCGCCGAGGTGCGAAATTCACTGAGCATGGCGAAGGATTTGGCTTTATCCACCGAAATACCCAGGTACCAGTTCACCGACGGCAGGCCTTTGATCGGGGTAAAGGTCACGATGTTGTCTTTGCCGTTAGCCTCCACTTCGCTGAAGTCGCCACTGATCTTCGGGGTGTTTTTCGGGTACACGTCCGCCAGGGTCTTCATCACCAGGCTCTTGTCCGGGTGCACCAGCACTTTGCCATCGGCACTGACCAGGAACGCATAACCCATACCGCCGAGATTCAGCGCGCTGATGTTATCCACAAGTGTTTGCAGGCTCAGGTCGCCGCCGACCACGCCGATGCTCTGGCCGGTTCGGGTGACGCTGGGGGTGGCAATGGAAATGATCAACTGCCCGGTGGCCGCATCTATATAGGGTTCGGTCAGTGTAGAGCCGTTGGTGCTCTGGGCGCCCTTGTACCAGGGGCGAACGCGGGGGTCGAAGCCGTCCGGCATCTTGGTTTCGGGGCGGATGGTGAAGGTGCCCTGGCTGTCGCCGACGTAGGTGGCCATGAACGAGGACGTCAGGGCTTTCTGTTCAAGCAGGGTTGCCACCACCGCGGGTTCCGGGTTGATGGCGATATTTTGTGCTGCGTTTTCCACCAGGGCAATGCGCCCGGTCAGCCAGGTTTGAATGCTGCTGGCGGTGACATCGCCCATTTCATGCAGGTAACTATTAAGGTCGTCGCGGATCGCGTTGCGTTGCAGGTAATCGTTATAGAGGGTAAACAGGGCGAAAGCGGCGATCACGATAAGGGAGGCTGCAAGCAGGATTTTATGGCTGAAGCGCAGATTTTTATTCATGGCTTGTAGGGTCCGCTAAGGTCTTAATATCCGAAGCACGTCCTTGTGGGATGCGCGAAATGGCAGCGTCAAAAAAGGTGTGATATTTGTCTTTTACCCCTGTAGGAACTATCTGTCCTATTTTTAGACTTTGTGGGTCTCACATCTGTCTTTATCGACCTGGCGTCATTAAAGCTTAACCATAGGTGACGAAATGCCTGACTCCACGCAACTTCTTATCGGCGCTGGTTTAGACGGTCAGCCCATCGCCCAGGCCATGCGCCTGGCCAACCGCCACGGGTTAATTGCGGGCGCCACGGGCACTGGCAAAACCGTCACGCTGCAACGTCTCGCTGAAGCTTTCAGTGAAGCGGGCGTGGCCGTGTTTGCAGCCGATATCAAAGGCGACTTGTGCGGGCTGGGCGCTGCAGCCAACCCTCAAGGCAAAGTGGCCGAACGTATCGCAGGCATGCCGTTCCTCAATTACACCGCGAAGGCGTATCCGGTGACGCTGTGGGATATTCACGGGCAAAGCGGTCATCCTTTGCGCACTACCATCAGCGAAATGGGCCCGTTATTGCTCGGCGCGCTGTTGGAACTCACCGACAGCCAGCAATCGGCGCTGTACGCCACCTTTAAAGTGGCGGACCGCGAGGGCCTGTTGCTGCTGGACCTCAAAGATCTCAAGGCACTGCTCAACCATCTGCGTTATCACCCGGAACTGCTGGGCGACGATGCCGCGTTGATGACCACCGGTTCCAGCCAGGCGCTGTTGCGGCGTCTGGCGGTGCTGGAACAGCAGGGCGCCGAAGCCTTGTTTGGCGAGCCGGCGCTGCAACTGGAAGATATTTTGCAGCCCGCCAGCGATGGCCGGGGGCGTATCCATTTGCTCGACGCCAGCCGCCTGGTGCATGAGGCGCCCAAGGTTTACGCAACGTTCCTGTTATGGCTGTTGGCCGAACTGTTTGAGCAATTGCCGGAGCGCGGTGATGCTGACAAACCGCTGCTGGCGCTGTTTTTCGACGAGGCGCATTTGTTGTTTGCCGATACGCCCAAGGCGTTGCAGGACCGCCTGGAGCAAGTGGTGCGCTTGATTCGCTCCAAAGGCGTGGGCGTGTATTTCGTCACACAATCGCCGGGGGATTTGCCTGACACAGTGTTGGCGCAACTCGGTCTGCGCATCCAGCATGGCTTGCGCGCTTTCACCACCAAGGAACAGAAATCCCTGAGGGCTGTTGCGGACGGCTTCCGACCCAACCCGGCGTTCGATGCCTTGTCGGTATTGACCGAGCTGGGCACCGGCGAGGCGTTGGTGGGCACCCTGGAGGAAAAGGGCACGCCGCAAGTCGTCCAGCGTGTGCTGGTGGCACCACCGCAATCGCGCATCGGGCCACTCAGTGAGGCCGAACGCGCGGCATTGATCGCCAGTTCGCCGTTGCTGGGCCGATACGACAAGCCGATTGACCGCGAGTCTGCCTATGAAGTGTTGATAGCACGCAAGGACCTCGGGCCGACCGAGGAGGCCCCGCCGGCCGCCGGAGAACCAAGCTTTACCGACAAGGCAGGCGCGTTTCTGGGCTCCACCGCAGGCAAGGCACTCAAGTCAGCGATGCAGCAGGCCGCGAATCAAATGGGTCGTCAGTTGGTGCGAGGTTTGTTGGGCTCGTTACTGGGCGGCAGCAAGCGCAAATAGGTCGTGGGTCAGGTTTTGGGCCTGGCATGGGCGGCGAGCCGTTCCAGTGCCGCGCGCAACCCTGGGTCGCTGATCCCGTCGGCCGTTGCCTGAATGGTTTCGGCCGCGTTTTCCGAGAGGTCCATCGTGTGCCCCACCGCGCCTTGCTGCACGGTCGGCGGCTGCACCTTGAATTGGATGCGTGTGAGGCTGGCAAACTCATCAAACGCCATCAATTGACGTTGCAGGCGTTTTTGCTGATAGCGCAGACGGGTGGCCCAATGGCCGTCGGTGACGATTAACAGCAAATTGCCTTCACGCCAGGACGCGACATGACAATGTTCACGTGCGGCGGGTTGCAGCTGGCTGTCGAGCAGGCGTTGCAAATGGCCCAAGCGTTGCGCGTGGCCAAAGATGGCTTTCAACGGCTTGGCTTCGCGAAGCAACACGCTGGGCGCGCGGGCTGTAAGTGGGCGAAATGCCATTTTTAGACACCTTAAGTAACAGAGCCGCCATCTTAGCAGAAAGCGCCTGTGCGGCCCCAGGCGATGTGCTGACCGGGCATTGCCCATGAAATCAATTAGGTAACTTCTGCGCTCTGTGGGTTGAAGTTCCAGCAAAAGCCCTTATTTTAAACAGGCCCTCTCACAGCGCCATGCCAGCATCGGGGAATAACGCCACTTTCCTCACCCACGAATCCGGGTAGAATGCGCGTTCGCATGCGGCCGTGAGGGCTGCTCGGGCCACTCACGGTGCGCCCTCCATCCCTATGTGTGGAAGAACCTGCCGATATGTTTGCGCCTTTGTTAAAGAAACTTTTTGGAAGCAAGAATGAGCGCGAAGTTAAACGCATGCTCAAGACGGTGCAGCTGGTCAATGCCTTCGAAGAGCAGATGGTTGCCCTTTCGGACGAGCAATTGCGCGCCAAGACCGAAGAGTTCAAGGCCCGCATAGCCAAAGGTGAAACCCTCGACAAGCTGCTTCCCGAAGCCTTCGCGGTTGCCCGTGAAGCCGGTAAGCGTGTCATGGGCATGCGCCACTTCGACGTCCAGTTGATCGGCGGCATGACCTTGCATGAAGGCATGATTGGCGAAATGCGCACCGGTGAAGGCAAGACCCTGGTGGCTACTTTGGGCGTTTACCTCAACGCACTGTCCGGCAAGGGCGTGCACGTTGTGACGGTGAACGACTACCTGGCTCGCCGGGACGCCAACTGGATGCGCCCGCTGTATGAATTCCTCGGCCTGACCGTCGGCGTTGTCACGCCGTTCCAGCCGCCGGAAGAGAAGCGTATGGCTTACGCTGCCGACATCACCTACGGCACCAACAACGAATTCGGTTTCGACTACCTGCGCGACAACATGGCGTTCAGCATGGAAGAAAAATTCCAGCGCGAACTCAACTTTGCCGTGATCGACGAAGTCGACTCCATCCTCATCGACGAAGCCCGTACCCCGCTGATCATCTCCGGCCAGGCCGAAGACAGCTCGCGCCTGTACACCGAGATCAACAAGTTGATCCCGCGCCTGGAGCAGCACATCGAGGAAGTCGAAGGCGTGGTGACCAAAGAAGGTCACTTCACCATCGACGAGAAGACCCGTCAGGTCGAACTCAACGAAGCCGGTCACCAGTTTGTCGAAGAGATGCTCACGCAGATCGGAGAGCTGGCCGAGGGCGAAAGCCTCTACTCGGCACACAACCTGGGCCTGTTGACCCACGTGTATGCTGGCCTGCGTGCTCACAAGCTGTTCCATCGCAACGTTGAATACATCGTGCAGGACGGCCAGGTCGTGCTGGTTGACGAACACACCGGCCGCACCATGCCGGGTCGTCGTCTGTCCGAAGGCCTGCACCAGGCCATCGAAGCCAAGGAAATGCTCAACATTCAGGCCGAAAGCCAGACGTTGGCGTCCACCACCTTCCAGAACTACTTCCGTCTTTACAACAAACTGTCCGGCATGACCGGTACAGCCGACACCGAAGCGTTCGAATTCCACCAGATCTACGGTCTGTCGGTCGTGGTTATCCCGCCGAACAAGCCGCTGGCGCGTAAAGACTTCAACGACCTGGTGTTCCTGACTGCCGAAGAGAAATACGCGGCAATCATCAACGACATCAAGGACGGCATGGCCCAGGGCCGTCCGATCCTGGTGGGTACCGCCACCATCGAAACCTCCGAGCACGTGTCCAACCTGCTCAACAAGGAAGGTATCGAGCACAAGGTACTGAACGCCAAGTTCCACGAAAAAGAAGCCGAGATCATTGCCCAGGCCGGTCGCCCGGGCGCACTGACCATCGCCACCAACATGGCCGGTCGTGGTACCGACATTCTGTTGGGCGGTAACTGGGAAGTGGAAGTCGCAGCACTGGAAAACCCGAGCCCTGAGCAGATCGCCCAGATCAAGGCTGACTGGCAGAAACGCCACCAGGCCGTGCTGGAATCCGGTGGCCTGCAGGTGATCGCGTCCGAGCGTCACGAATCGCGCCGTATCGACAACCAGCTGCGTGGTCGTGCCGGTCGTCAGGGTGACGCCGGTTCCAGCCGTTTCTACCTGTCCCTGGAAGACAGCCTGATGCGTATCTTTGCCTCTGACCGGGTGAAGAACTTCATGAAGGCTTTGGGCATGCAGTCCGGTGAAGCGATCGAGCACCGCATGGTGACCAACGCCATCGAGAAGGCTCAGCGCAAGGTAGAAGGTCGTAACTTCGACATTCGCAAACAACTGCTTGAGTTCGATGACGTCAACAACGAACAACGTAAAGTGATCTATCACATGCGTAACACGTTGCTGGCCGCCGACAACATTGGCGAGACCATCGCTGATTTCCGTCAGGACGTGCTCAACGCCACCGTCAGCGCCCACATCCCGCCACAGTCCCTGCCCGAGCAGTGGGATGTTGCCGGTCTGGAAGCAGCATTGAAGACCGACTTCGGTGTTGAGTTGCCAGTCCAGAAATGGCTGGACGAAGACGATCACCTGTACGAAGAAACGCTTCGCGAGAAGCTGATGACCGAGCTGCTGCTCGCGTACAACGAGAAAGAAGAGCAGGCGAGTGCCGAAGCGCTGCGCACCTTCGAGAAACAGATCGTACTGCGCGTGCTGGACGACCTGTGGAAAGACCACCTGTCGACCATGGACCACTTGCGTCACGGTATCCACTTGCGTGGCTACGCCCAGAAGAACCCGAAGCAAGAGTACAAGCGCGAGTCCTTCACGCTGTTCTCCGAACTGCTGGATTCGATCAAGCGCGATTCGATTCGCGTGCTGTCCCACGTTCAGGTGCGTCGCGAAGACCCGATCGAGGAAGAAGCCCGCCTGCGTCAGGAAGCCGAAGCACTGGCTGCGCGCATGCAGTTCCAGCACGACGAGGCGCCAGGGCTTGATGCTCCGGAAATCCTCGGCGAGGAAGTCGATGTAGCCTTGGCTCAGTCCCCGGTTCGCAACGATCAGAAGCTGGGCCGCAACGAACTGTGCTGGTGCGGTTCGGGCAAGAAGTTCAAACACTGCCACGGCGAAATCAACTAAGATTTTTGCCTGACGCTGCAACACCCCGCGCCGCGACCGGCTTTTGCCGTCGCGGCGTTTTGCCATTAATTTCACCGTCGTCCGCGACGGCACACACATCACCTAATTTTTAAGGAGCGCATTCATGGCTGTTGGTCTTGGTCCTTTGCCCACACTGCACCCGGTTGCTGGTTTTGAACTCGGTATCGCTTCGGCCGGCATCAAGCGCCCTGGGCGCAAAGATGTGGTGGTGATGCGTTGTGCCGAAGGTTCGACCGTCGCCGGTGTGTTCACCCTCAATGCGTTCTGCGCAGCGCCGGTGATCCTGGCCAAGCAACGCGTTGCCGGAAACATTCGTTACTTGCTGACCAACACCGGCAATGCCAACGCAGGCACCGGCGAGCCGGGCCTGGTGGCTGCCGCGCGCACCTGCGCCAAGCTGGCCCAGTTGACCGGCGTGGACGCCAGCCAAGTGCTGCCGTATTCCACCGGCGTGATCGGTGAGCCGCTGCCAGTCGAGAAAATCGAAGGCGCCTTGCAAGCCGCACTGGATGACCTGTCTGTGGATAACTGGGCGGCAGCGGCGACCGGCATCATGACCACCGACACCCTGCCAAAAGGCGCGAGCCGTCAGTTCGTGCACGACGGCGTGACCGTGACAGTGACCGGCATCAGCAAAGGCGCGGGCATGATCCGCCCGAACATGGCGACCATGCTTGGCTATATCGCCACCGACGCGAAGGTTTCCCGCGATGTGCTGCACAGCCTGATTCTTGACGGCGCGAACAAGTCGTTCAACCGCATCACCATCGACGGCGATACCTCGACCAACGACTGCTGCATGTTGATCGCCACCGGCCAAGCCGACCTGCCGGAAATCACCTCCGCCAGCGGCCCGCTGTTCGCGGCGTTGAAGCAGGCAGTGTTTGAAGTGTGCATGGACGTGGCCCAAGCCATCGTGCGTGACGGCGAAGGCGCGACCAAGTTCGTTACCGTTGAAGTCAACGGCGGCGGCAACCATCAGGAATGCCTGGACGTGGGTTACACCGTGGCCCATTCGCCACTGATCAAGACCGCGCTGTTTGCCTCCGACCCGAACTGGGGCCGTATCCTGGCCGCCGTTGGCCGTGCCGGTGTGCCGGATCTCGACGTGAGCAAAATTGATGTGTTCCTTGGCGACGTGTGCATCGCCAGCCGTGGCGCCCGTGCTGAGACCTACACCGAAGCCCAGGGCTCGGCGGTGATGCAGCAGGAAGAAATCACCATCCGCATCGAACTGGGTCGCGGCGCCTGCAGCGAAACCATCTGGACCACCGACCTGTCCCACGAGTACGTGAAGATCAACGCGGAATACCGTACCTGATCGACAAGAGGATAAACGCGGTGAAACGAGTGCATGTAGCAGCAGCGGTGATCCGCGGTGTCGACGGCAGGATTCTGCTGGCGCGCCGTGCCGATACTCAGCATCAGGGCGGCCTGTGGGAGTTTCCCGGCGGCAAGGTGGAGGCCGATGAGTCGGTCGCCACCGCCTTGTCCCGCGAATTGCAGGAAGAGCTGGGCATTCAGGTCACCACGGCGCGTCCGCTGATCAAGGTGCAGCATGACTACCCGGACAAGCAGGTGTTGCTGGATGTCTGGGAAGTCTCGGCTTTTACCGGCGAGCCTCATGGGGTCGAAGGGCAACCGCTGGAATGGGTGGCGCCTCGGGATTTGATCAACTATGAGTTCCCGGCGGCGAATGCGCCGATCGTGACGGCGGCGCGTTTGCCTGCCGATTACCTGATTACGCCGGGCGAGCTGGAGGCTCCGGCGTTGTTGCGCGGTCTTCAGACAGCCATTGCTGGTGGCATCAAGCTGGTTCAGTTGCGTGCGCCTAATGGCTACGACCCAAAATATCGCGACCTTGCGGTGGACGCGGTGGGGCTGTGTGCGGGGAAGGCGCAGTTGATGCTCAAGGGGCCGTTTGAGTGGCTGGGGGATTTTCCTTCGGCGGGGTGGCATATGACGTCGGCGCAACTGCGCAAGTATGCGAGCAAGGGGCGGCCGTTGCCGAAGGATCGGCTGTTGGCGGCGTCGTGTCATAACGCTGAAGAGCTGGCGCTGGCGGAAATGATGGACGTGGATTTTGTGACGTTGTCGCCGGTGGAGCCAACGCAGACGCATCCGGATGCTCAGCCGTTGGGGTGGGAGCAGGCGGCGCAGTTGATCGGTGGGTTTAGCAGGCCGGTGTTTTTGTTGGGTGGGGTTGGGCCTGCCGAGCGGGAGAAGGCTTGGGCGGCGGGGGGGCAGGGAGTTGCGGGGATTCGGGCGTTTTGGCCTGAGGGTTGAGGGTTGAGGGTATATCCGTTGCTGCGGTAACGGCTGATATCGGTTCCGCTCTTACAGCGGCTCACTTTTGGAAAGACCCAAAAGTAAGCAAAAGGTCTTCGCCCCACCACTCGGC